>NZ_JBYTAG010000113.1:0-13344 GCF_058787995.1 Cupriavidus sp. FW305-27 | reverse complement strand
CCACCACCCCAGCCGCCGCGGCGGCCCCAGTCCTGCCCCATGGTGTAGCCACCCAGTCCGCCGAGGCCGCCGGCGATCATGTCGCGTCCGCGCCGGGTGGTGACGATCTGCGGCCCGCGCCGGCGCAGGATGGCACTGAGGAGGAAGAACACGATGATCGCCAGCGGCAGCAGTGCCGGCAGCCACTCGGCCAGCGCGGACGATTGCTGCGCCCTGCGCTGCGGTGCCGCCAGGCCTTCCTTGTCGATGGTGGCCTGGATCGCCGAGATCCCCGCCGCCAGCCCGCCGTAGAAGTCGTTCTGGCGGAAGTGCGGGGCCATCACGTCCTGCAGGATGCGCTTGGACATGGCATCGGTCAGAGACCCTTGCACGCCGCGCCCGACCTCCAGCCGCATCTTGCGCAGCCCGGGCGGGTTGTCCTTGGCGATCAGCACGATCACGCCGTCGTCGATGCCCTTGCGCCCGGCGCGCCAGGCGTCGGCCACGCGGATGCTGTAGGCATCGATCGGCTCTGGATCGGTGGTGGGCACCATCAGCACGAAGATCTGGCTGCCGCGCTGCTGCTCGTATTCCGCCAGCACGTTCTCGAGCGCGCCGCGCTGCTGCGGCGTCAGCGTGCCGGTCAGATCAGTCACGCGCTGGGTCAGCGGCGGCACCGCGACGAAGCCGTCTGCCGCCAGCGCCGGGCCGGCCAGCAATGCCGCCAGCCAGAGCAGGGCGGCCGCCAGCCAGGCGTGCCGCCAGGGCGAGCGCAGGGTGTGGCCCATGGTGTGGCCCGCCTCAGAACTTGACTGCGGGCGGCGTGGAGATGGCTTTCTCGTTGTCCACCGTGAACGACGGCTTGACCGGGTACTTGAAGATCATCGCCGTCAGGTTGGTCGGGAAGCTGCGCGCCAGCACGTTGTACTGCTGCACGGCGGCGATATAGCGCTGGCGGGCCACGGTGATGCGGTTCTCGGTACCCTCGAGCTGCGATTGCAGGTCGCGGAACGAGGCGTCGGCCTTCAGTTGCGGGTAGTTCTCGGACACCGCCAGCAGGCGCGACAGCGCGCTGGACAGCTCGCCCTGGGCCTGCTGGAAGCGCTTGAAGGCTTCGGGGTCGTTCAGGGTCTCGGGCGAGACCTGGATGCTGGTGGCGGCGGCGCGTGCCTTGGTCACGGCCTCGAGGGTCTCACGCTCGTGCGTGGCGTAGCCCTTGACCGTGTTGACCAGGTTCGGGATCAGGTCGGCGCGGCGCTGGTACTGGTTGATGACTTCGCCCCAGGCTGCCTTGACCGCCTCATCCTTGGCCTGGAAGTCGTTGTAGCCGCAGGCGGACAGCAGGCTGGCCATGACCGCCAGCAGCAGCCAGCGCAAGACCGGCATCGGCGAGCTGCCGGGCAAGGAGGGGGACGAAGAAGCGCGCATCGGAGACTCCGCGGGTTGGACGAAAACCCAAGTGTAGCGCACCGCCCTTGTCGCCAGAGGTGCAGGCGGCGCACTGGTGCGCCGCCTGCGTGGCAAGGCCTCAGCCCGCCGCGAACGCCTTGCGCGCGGCCTCGAGCGTGGCCGCCAGGATGGCGTCGTCATGCTGCGCCGAGACAAAGCCGGCCTCGAAGGCCGACGGCGCCAGGTAGACGCCGTGATCCAGCATGGCGTGGAAGAAGCGGTTGAAGCGCGCGGTGTCGCTCCTGGTCACTTCGGCGAAGCTGCCCGGCACGCCCTCGCGGAAGTAGATCCCGAACATGCCGCCGATGGCGTCCGCCGCGAACGGCACGCCCGCAGCCTTGGCGGCCTCGGCCAGGCCGTCGGCCAGCTTGCGGGTCTGGGTGGCCAGGCGGTCATAGAAGCCGGGTGCCTGGATCAGCTTGAGCGTGGCCAGGCCCGCGGCCACCGCCAGCGGGTTGCCCGACAGCGTGCCGGCCTGGTAGACGCCGCCCAGCGGCGCCAGCCTGGCCATGATGTCGCGGCGCCCGCCGAAGGCCGCCGCCGGCATGCCGCCGCCGATCACCTTGCCCAGGCAGGTCAGGTCGGGCCGGATGCCGTAGTGCGCCTGCGCGCCGCCCAGCGCCACGCGGAAGCCGGTCATGACCTCGTCCAGGATCAGCACTGCGCCGTCGCGGGTGCAAAGCTCGCGCATGGCCTTCAGGAAGGCATCGCTGGCGCGCACCAGGTTCATGTTGCCGGCCACCGGCTCGACGATCACCGCGGCGATCTCGCCGGCATGCCTGGCGAAGGCCTGTTCCAGCTGCTCGACGTTGTTGTACTCCAGCACCATGGTGTGGCGCGTCACGTCGGCCGGTACGCCGGCCGACGACGGCGCGTTCTGGGTGGTGTCGGCAAAGGTCAGCAGGCCGGAGCCGGCCTTGACCAGCAGGCTGTCGGCGTGGCCGTGGTAGCAGCCTTCGAACTTGATGATCAGGTCGCGCCCGGTGAAGCCGCGCGCCAGCCGCAGTGCGCTCATGGTGGCTTCGGTGCCGGAGGAGACCAGCCGCACCTGCTCGATCGACGGCACCAGCTTGCAGATTTCC
This sequence comes from Cupriavidus sp. FW305-27, assembly GCF_058787995.1. Taxonomy (NCBI): domain Bacteria; kingdom Pseudomonadati; phylum Pseudomonadota; class Betaproteobacteria; order Burkholderiales; family Burkholderiaceae; genus Cupriavidus; species Cupriavidus sp. FW305-27. The sequence continues at coordinate 10,834 of NZ_JBYTAG010000113.1, read as the reverse complement.
TCGGCCATGGTGATCTCGGCCTCGGTCGGGGCGCCGAACGAGAAGCTGTGCGCGGCGGTTTCCTGTACCGCACGCACCACTTCGGGGTGGGCGTGGCCCACGATCATCGGGCCCCAGGAGCCGATGTAGTCAATATAGCGCTGCCCGTCGGCGTCCCACATATAGGCGCCTTCGGCACGCGTGATGAAGCGCGGCGTGCCGCCCACCGAGCGGAAGGCGCGCACGGGTGAGTTGACGCCCCCGGGAATGGTCTGCTGGGCGCGGTCGAAGAGCTGCTGATTACGGGACATGGCGTTGAGGTGAAGACAAGGACTGCAGGGATCGTGTGCGGCGGCCCGGGACTTATCGTTGACATGCGGCAAAAACAGCGGAAATTCGCTGCAATTGCCGGCCAATCAGGCGCTAACAGGGCGCTAACATGCGCGAACACGGCGGATCTGGCACGATTCTGGCGGCCGCCGGCTGGCGTCGGCGGCACGGTTTCGGTACCATCTGCGCTGGATTTTAATGGAGAGTGGCCAGAGCCTGTTATGGAATACAAGACTTGGATGTGCCTGATCTGCGGCTGGATCTACGATGAAGCCGCAGGCGCGCCGGAAGACGGCATCGCCCCCGGAACCCGGTGGGAAGACGTGCCGATCAACTGGACCTGCCCGGAATGCGGTGCGCGCAAGGAAGATTTCGAGATGGTCGCCATCTGAGGCGACGCCCCCAGAACAACAATAACCGGGCGCGCGTCGCGCCGATGCGACAAAACGCCGGCTGGCCGCGGCCGGCCCCGATTGACGGCCCCCCGGCGTCTTGTCACACTCTGTTGCAAAATGACTGCCCGTCCCTCTGCCGCTGGTGGGGAGGACGGTAGGCAGGTGCGGGTTCCACGCACCGCCACTGCCGGGCACAGCCCGGCCTTGGAAGGGAAACAAGAATTGTCGGGGGTCCGTCGGGGCGCGCATGGGTCGCGCTGCTCCGCGCGGGTGTTCTCTAGTGCTTGCCGGCGCTCCGCAAGGGGCAGCTGGTCGCGGGAACAACAATGCGGGTCGCTCAAACAGAAGAAAACCAGCGGGTCAATACCGCCGGCGCCCAGGGTCTGGCGCCTGGCGTTTCCATTCCGGACACCACGGCGCAGCCGCGCCGCAAGGTGCTGGTCATCGATGATTCCAGCACCATCCGCCGCACCGCGGAGATCTTCCTGTCGCAGGCGGGATACCAGGTGGTGCTGGCCGAAGACGGCTTCGAGGCGCTCGCCAAGGTGGGCGAGCTGCACCCGGACCTGGTCTTTTGCGACATCCTGATGCCCCGCCTGGACGGGTACCAGACCTGCTCCCTGATCAAGAAGAGTCCGCGCTTTCACGCCATCCCCGTGATCATGCTGTCCTCGCGCGACGGCGTGTTCGACCGCTCGCGCGGCCGCCTGGTCGGCGCGCACGACCATCTTGCCAAGCCTTTTACCCGCGAAGCGCTGCTGCACGCCGTGCAGGCCTGCCTGCCATGCCAGGCCGCGGGCCACGTGCTGCCTGCCTGACGCGCATGCACGCGACGCCATGTACGAATCGAAGGAAAACCTCATGACTGCCATCAACAAGATCCTGATCGTCGACGACTCCCCCACCGAAGCCCTGTTCATGTCCGACCTGCTCGGCAAGCGCGGCTTCAAGGTCTCGGTTGCCAGCAACAGCGACCAGGCCTTCGCGCGCCTGCAGGCCGAGAGCTTCGACCTGATCCTGATGGACGTGGTGATGCCTGGCCAGAACGGCTACCAGGCCACCCGCGCGATCAAGCGCGACGACCGCTTCAAGGACATCCCGGTGATCATGTGCACCAGCAAGGGCCTGGACACCGACCGCATCTGGGGCATGCGCCAGGGCGCGTCGGACTACATCGTCAAGCCCGTCGACGGCGAAGAGCTGCTGGGCAAGATTGCCGCGCTGGCGCACTGAGCTGCCAGCGCAGGCCGTACGGGAAGCCACTGCCACCTGTTCCGGGGACCGCCAGATGAACGCGCCACGCCAAGACCTCCGCGCCCGCCAGACTCGCCTGCAGGACTACCAGGCCATGCTGGCCCGGCGCCTGCGCGAGGCGCGCAGCCTGCCCGCGGCCGACAGCTACCTGGCGCTGCAGGTGGGCGCGCGCAACTGGCTGCTGCCGCTGGCCGATACCGGCGAAGTGCTCGACATGCGCCCGCCCAGCCCGGTGCCGCTGACGCAGCCGTGGTACAGCGGCCTGGTCAATGCGCGCGGCAGCCTGCTAGGCGTGATTGATTTCAGCCTGTTCTGCGGCGGCGCGCCAACGCCACTGCAGCCCGGCAGCAAGATCGTGGTGCTGTCGCGCCAGGTGGAGCGCGCCTGCGCGATCCTGGCCACGCGCGTGGCGGGTTTGCGCCATGCCGCCGACCTGAGCCTGCCGCACGGCGATGCGGCGCCGCCGCCGGCCGGCACGCCGGCATGGGAAGGGCAACGCTTTGCCGACCGCGACGGGCGTGACTGGCAGGTGCTGGACGTGCGCGCGCTGCTGGACGCGCCGGCCTTCCTGCAGGTGGGACGGGTTACGGCCTGAGGCCTGAGGCCCGCCACCGCGCCGCCAATAACAAGAAACAAGAATGACGCGCAGGCCACTGCCTGCCGCACCCGGCACGAGCCGCCGGGCATGACAACGATTAAATGGAAGAGGGTGCCATGGGTTTCAAGAAATTCAGCCTGGGCCGGCGCACGCCGGCAGCCGAAGCAGCCACCGGCCTGGCGGGCGGGCCCGGCATGGCCTATGCCGGCGGCCCGGAACCCGCACCGGCACCCCCATCCGCCGACGGCCTGGGCGCCACGCCAATGGAGCATGTCACGCGCTGGCTTGGGCGCATGCCGTTCTCGTCGCAGCAGCGGCTGCTGACGGTGGGCGTGGTGGTGTCGCTGGTGGCGCTGCTGGGCTCGGTGTACCTGGACAACCGCATCGCCAACAACGCCGCCGCGCAGATCGAGATCGCCGGCGACATGCTGATGCACTCGCAGCGCCTGGGCAAGGCGGTGCCGGTGGCGCTGCTGGGCAATGCGCAGGCCTTCACGCAGCTGCGCCAGTCGAAAGACGCGCTGGCGGGCGACCTGAAGGCGCTGCAGGAAGGCAGCGACGAGAAGCGCGTGCGCGCCACCACCGGCGCGGCCGAACCGCTGCTCGAGACCGCGATGCAATCGTGGAAGCGCTCCGAGAAAAGCGCCGCCGACGTGCTGGCGCAGCAGCCGGTGCTGAACACCATTGGCCAGACGCTGCAGATCTTCAATGCTTCCAACCCCGAGCTGCTGGAATCCGCCGAACAGGTCGCGGCAATCAAGCTGCAGTCCGGCGCCAACGCGCGCGAGGTGGCGGCGTCGGCGCAGCTGGTGATGCTGACGCAGCGCCTGGGCAAGAACCTGAACGAGTTCCTGGCCGGCGAAGGCGTCAACCCCGAAACCGCGTTCCTGCTGGGCAAGGACACCAACACCTTCCGCGAATCGCTGGACGGCCTGCTCAACGGCAGCGAGGCGCTGCGCCTGTCGGCGGCCGCCGACGAAGAAACGCGCGGCTACCTGAAGCAGCTGTCGCAGCGCTTTGAAGCGGTGCAGAAGACCACGCAGACAATCCTGCAGAACCTGCCCGGCCTGATTGCCGCCAAGCGCGCGCAGCAGCAGATCTTCAACGACAACGAGGCGCTGCGCGGCGAACTCTCGGCGCTGCAGCGCGCCTACGCGCAATCGGCGCACGTGCGCCCGGTGACGCTGGGCGCGACCGTGGTGTCGGCGGCCATGACGCTGCTGTGCCTGGTAGGCCTGGCGGCGCTGTACCTGCGCGACTCACGCGTGCGCGCGCTGGAAGCCGAGGCGCGCGAGCGCGAGGCCGAGTCCCGCCGGCTGGACGAAAAGCGCAACAACGACAATACCCAGAAGGCGATTCTGCAGCTGATGAACGAACTGCAGGACATCGCCGACGGCGACCTGACGCGCCAGGCCACGGTGACCGAGGACATCACCGGCGCCATTGCCGACTCGGTCAATTACACCGTGGAAGAACTGCGCGAGCTGGTCGGCCGGGTGCAGCAGACCGCCGGCGAGGTGACGCAGGCCTCGGGGCAGGTGCAGTCCACCTCGACCCAGCTGGTGTCGACCACCGAAGAGCAGTCGCGCCAGATCCGCCAGACCGGCGAATCGGTGGTGGAGATGGCCGACCGCATCACGCAGGTGTCGCGCGGCGCGGCCGAGTCCGCCAACGTGGCGCGTGCCTCGCTGTCTGCCGCGGAGCAGGGCCAGCAGGCGGTGCAGAACGCCATCACCGGCATGAACGACATCCGCGAGCAGATCCAGGAAACCTCCAAGCGCATCAAGCGCCTGGGCGAGTCGTCGCAGGAGATCGGTGAAATCGTCGAGCTGATCTCGGACATTACCGAGCAGACCAACGTGCTGGCACTGAACGCCGCCATTCAGGCCGCGTCCGCGGGCGAGGCCGGGCGCGGCTTCTCGGTGGTGGCCGAAGAAGTGCAGCGGCTGGCCGAACGCTCCGGCGAGGCCACCAAGCAGATCGGCGCGCTGATCCGCACCATCCAGACCGATACCCAGGACGCGGTGCACGCCATGGAGCGCAGCACGCAGGGCGTGGTCGAAGGGGCGCGGCTGTCGGACAACGCCGGCGCCGCACTGGTCGAGATCGGGCGCGTGTCGCGCCAGCTGGCCGAGCTGATCGAGCAGATCTCGCAGTCCACCTCGCACGAGGCCGACCTGGCCACCACCGTGGCCCGCCATATCGAACGCATCCTGCAGGTCACCGAGCAGACCACCACCGGCACGCGCCAGACTGCGCAGTCGGTGCGCCAGCTGACGCTGCTGACCGAAGAGCTGCGCAACTCCGTGTCGCGATTCAAGATCGCCTGAGTGGCCGGATGACGCCTGCGACCGCTTCCGCGCACCGCGGCCTTACCAGGCTTAGCGGCCACGCGCTCCATGCCAACTCCGCGCCTGCCGCCTGTTGCGGCAGGTTGCCCGCGGCCGCCCTCCGGGCGCCGCACTGGAAGCCGTCATGTCCCTGAATTTCCCTGTCCCGCGCGATGGCGCCGCAGCCGGCGCACCGGCTGAAGCCAGCGCCGTGCCCGAGCCGGCTCCGGCGCCGCCATCCGCCAGCGCACCTGCTGTTTCCGACCCAGGCGCCCCCGCGCGCGACCTGTCCGGGCTGGCGTGGCTTGCGCCCAGCCTGCGCAGCGCGCTCGAAGACGCCGCCGCCGAGCTTGGCCACTATGTCGACGAGGTCCGCCAGGCGCCCGAAGCGCTGGGCGCGCGCGACACCACCTCGCTGCGGCTGGCCGGCCAGCACCTGCACCAGGCCGCCGGCGCGGTGCATATCGTCGGGCTGCACGGCACCGATCCGTATTGCCAGGCCCTGCGCCGCCTGCTCGAAGCCATCGACGCCGGCACCGTTGCCGCCGGCCCCGAGGCGCTGGCGGTATTCCGCGCCGGCGTGCAGGCATTGGCCGAGTATGTCGACGACCTGATGGCCGGTGACGATGAAGCGCCGCTGCGCCTGTTCCAGCCCTACGCGGGCGTGCTGGCGCGCCTGGGCGAAGAGCGCGTGCATCCGGCCGACCTGTGGCTCGATGAGCTGCAGATGCTGCCCGGCATGCTGCTGCCGGCGAAGGGCCCGGCGCCGGTCATGCGTGCGCGCCAGCAGTTTGAATCGGCCTTGCTCAAGGCATTGCGCCTGCCTGCGCCGTGCACCGACGCGGCGCTGCTGCGCGAAGCCTGGCTGCCGCTGTGCGCTGCGCTGGACGAGGTGCGCGCCAATGAGCAGGAGGCGCGCCGCGCGGCGGATCATCCGGATCGCGGGGTCTGGCATGTGCTGGGGCTGGTGTTCCGCGCGCTGGGCCTTGGCCTGTTGCCTTCCGACCTGCTGGCCAAGCGCTTTGCCGGCCGCGCCAACCTGCTGCTGCGCCAGTACCTGCAGGGCCATGTGCGCGTGCCGCAGGCGCTGCTCAACGACGCGGTGTTCCTGCTGGTCTGCACCGGCCTGGCCCGCGACGGGGCCGGTGACGAAGATGGCGTGGCTGAGCCGCGTGCCGCGTTGCGTGCCGATATTGCGCGCACGCTCGCGGCATTCCGCCTCGACCCCGCGCACGCGCTTGCCAATGCGGACTTCCGCCAGCGCTATTACGGCTGGCTCGACCCGATCGACACGCGCAACCTGCAGCAGGCCGCCGCTGGGCTCGAGCACGCCGCCGCGGGCGAGCCGGCCGGCTGGGAAACCGCGCTGGCCGCGCTGGCCGAAGCCGCGCAGCCGCTCGGGCAGCCGGCGCTGCAGCGCTGCCTGGCGCAGGCGGCCATGCACGGCGGGCAGCACCACCGCGGCGAGGCGCTGGGCGCCGCCGGCATCGCGTTGTTCCTGGCGCGCGCGCTGGCGCTGCCGTGGCGCGTGCACGGGCAATCCGCCCATCCGGCGGCGGCGCGTTTTGCCGCGCAGTGCGAGGCGCTGGCGACATGCCTGGCCGATCCCGCCGCGAGCGCGCCCGCGTGGCTTGCGGGCATGGTCGACGAGGCGCGCGCCCAGGCGCTGCGCAGCGAGGCCGTGACGCAGCTGCGGGCGCAGCTGGACAGCGGTGAATCGTGGCTGGACAGCTTCGACCGCAACGCGGCCCGCGCCGAAGGCGCAGGCCACTTGCGCGATGCCTGCCAGGCCTTCGCCGCGCTTGGCGCCACGCTGGCGCAATTGCAGTCGTCCGCCGCGCTGCCTGCAGCGCTGGTGGACGATGCCGCGCAGGCCGCCGCCGCGGTGCAGTCCGTCAATGCGCGGCTGGCCGTTTCGGGCGAACTCGCTGATGCCAGTGCGCGCGCCGCGCTGCTGGGCGAGGTCGCAGCCGAGCTGGGCGCGGTCCATGCCTTTGCCGATGCGCTGGAATTCGGCCGCGTGCGTCGGGCCGATACGCTTGCCGAGGCCGGCGAGCCCGATGCGCCGCGCGCTGCGCAGCATCCGCTGGCCGCCGCGCGCGCCGCCGCGGCCGAGGCGATCCAGGCTGGCCCCGTTCCCGATGCGCCGCCAGTGCAGCGCCTGCGTGCCGCGCTGCAGGCGCTGGCCGACCAGGCCACCATCGATGACGATGCCGCGCTGCGCCGCCAGGCCGCCGAAGCCACCATGCAATGCAATGCCTGGCTGGCCGGCAGCGATGATGCGGCCGGCAGGCTGGCACTGGCACTGGCCGAGCCGGCACGGGCTGCGGCACCCGCAGCCGCGCCGCCCGCGGCGCAAGGCCTGCCGGCTGACGGCGACAAGTCGGCGCTGGACGCCGAACTGCTCGACATCTTCCTGAACGAAGCCGACGAGGTCCTGGGCGGCATCGCCGGCGACCTCGGCTCGGGCGTTGAGGCGCTGCACGATGCCGATACCCTCAGCCGCGTGCGGCGCGCCTTTCACACGCTCAAGGGCTCCAGCCGCATGGTCGGCCTGCATCGCTATGGCGAAGCGGCGTGGGCGGTCGAGCAGGTCATGAACCTGTGGATTGCCGAAGCGCGCGAGCCGGTGCCCGCGCTGCTGGCGCTGCTGCGCCGCGCCCATGCCGAGTTGTCGGCATGGGCGGCACAGCTGCATCGCGATGCGGCAACCTGGCACGACATCGCGCCGCTGGTGGCAGCCGCCGAAGCGGTGCGCGACCCGGGCGCCGCGCAGGCCGCGGATGAACTGCCAGTACTGCCCGGCGCGGCTGCGGAAGCGCCGCCCGGGCCGGCCGTCGACGCCGCCGGTCACACCGGCGCCGATGCGGTCGGGCACGGCGAAGACAATGTGATCCCGTTCCGCCTGTCCGGCGGCCTGTCGGGCGAGGACGACCACTACAAGGTGATCGGGCCGGTGCGCATCGGCCTGGCGCTCTACAACGTCTACCTGCAGGAGGCCGATGACCTGCTGCGCCAGTTCGCCACCGACATCTCCGAATGGCGGCATGAAGGCCATCCGTGCCCGAGCGAGCTGGGGCTGCGCGTTGCCCACACGCTCCAGGGCAGTGCGTCCACCGTCGGCCTGGAACCCGTGCGTGAGATCGCCGAGGCGCTGGAGGCCCTGCTGCTGCAGCTGGGCTCGCACCCGGTGGCGATGCACCCGGGCGATTTCCGCCTGCTGGAGCAGGCGGTCGAGCGCCTGCGCGGCATGCTGCACCAGTTTGCCGCGGGCGTCTGGCCGGATGCCGATGCCGGCCTGCGCCGCAGCCTGGTTGAGTTTGGCGAGCGCGCGCTGCTGCGTCCGCGTGTGGCGGTGCCCGCGCCGCAGGCGCCGGCCGAGCCGGACGGTTCGGTGGCGCAGCTGCTGGGCCAGTTGCCGCCCGCGCAGGAAGACCAGCCGGAGCCGCCGGCAGTGCCGCATGACGCGGTGGTTATCGCGCTGCCGACCCCGCACCGGGCGCCCGCTGCGCCGGTAGCGGACGAGGGCGCCGCGCCGGATCCCGCGCTGGTCCAGATCTTCCTGGAAGAGGCACAAGGCACGCTGCCCGAGCTGGGCAAGCTGCTGCGCGGCTGGGAAGCCGCCCCGGAAGACTCGCGCCACGGCGGCCTGGTGCTGCGCGCGCTGCATACGCTCAAGGGCAGTGCGCGCATGGCGGGTGCCATGGCGCTGGGCCAGGCCGCGCATGAAATGGAGACGCTGCTCGACGCCAGCCTGCGCGGGCAGGGGCAGCAGGCCGTCGGGCCAAAGCTGTTCGAGCGGCTCTATGCCTGGTACGACCGCATCCTGGCGCATGTCGAGGCGCTGCCGACTGGCCGCCTGCTGCCCGCGGACGATCCGGACGTGGTCAATGGCCTGGCCGAGGTGCCCGAGCAAGCGCAGGCCGATGCGCCGCTGCCGCAGGCGGATACCGTCGTCGAGGCGGTGCCCGCCGCCAGCCTGCCCGCCATGCCGGGGCCGGCAGACGTGATGGTGGCGATGCCGCCGGCCGTGCCCGCCGAGCCGCAACGCGCGCTGGTGCGCGTGCAGGCGCGCGCGCTCGACACGCTGATCAACGAAGCCGGCGAAGTCGGCGCCACGCGCGCGCGCCTGGACAGCGAACTGGAGGCGATGCGCGCCTACCTGGGCGAACTGAACGACAACGTCGCGCGCCTGCGCGGGCAGTTGCGTGAAATCGAGATCCAGGCCGAATCGCAGATGGCGTCGCGCATTGCCGACGCGCAGCACAAGCAGGAATTCGACCCGCTTGAGTTCGACCGCTTCACGCGCTTCCAGGAGTTGACGCGGATGATGGCCGAGTCGGTCAACGACGTGGCCACCGTCGAGCAGAACCTGCAGCGCGGCTTTGACCGCGCCGCCGGCGACCTGGCGGCGCAGGCGCGCCTGACGCGCGGCTTGCAGCGCGGGCTGATGCAGGCGCGCATGGTGCAGTTCGACGCGCTGGCCGAGCGCCTCTACCGCGTGGCACGCCAGGCCGCGGCCGAGACCGGCAAGGAAGTGCGCCTGCTGATCAAGGGCGGCACCGTGGAAATCGACCGCTCGGTGCTGGACCGCATGGCCGGCCCGATCGAGCACCTGATCCGCAACGCGGTGGTGCACGGCATCGAGGCCGCCGCGCCGCGCCGCGCCGCGGGCAAGGCCGCCACTGGTGCGCTGACGCTGGAGGTGCAGCAGGAAGGCAACGAGGTGGTGCTGCATTTCGTCGATGACGGCGGCGGGCTGGACCTGGAGCGCATCCGCGCGCGCGCGGTCGAGCGCCGCCTGCTGGCGCCGGACGACGACGCCAGCGAAGCGCGCCTGACCGAGCTGATCTTTGCGCCGGGCTTCTCCACCGCCGACGCGGTGTCGGAGCTGGCCGGCCGCGGCGTGGGCATGGACGTGGTGCGCGCCGAGACCGTGGCGCTGGGCGGACGCATCACGCTGGAGTCTAAGCCCGGGCAGGGCACCACCTTCACGGTGCACCTGCCGCTGACCACGGCGATCACGCAGGTGCTGGTGATCTCGCTGGGCGCGCGGCGCTATGCCGTTCCCAGCGGCATGATCGACCAAGTCCAGCAGCTGCGCGCCCCGGCACTGCTGGATGCCTACAACCAGGGCCGCCTCACTGTGGCCGGCGCCGAGGTGCCGTTCTTCTACTTCGGCGCGCTGCTGGAGGAAGGCAACGCGGTCGCGGCCGGGCGCAAGTATTCGCCGGTGGTGCTGGTGCGCAGCGGCGCCGAGCGCGTGGCGGTGCATGTTGACGATGTGGTCGGCAACCGCGAAGTGGTGGTCAAGCATATCGGCCCGCACCTGGCACGCCTGGAAGGCATTGCCGGCGCGACCACGCTGGGCGATGGCGAGATCGTGCTGATCTACAACCCGGTGGTGCTGGCGCAGCGCTTGGTGCGCGAACGCGGCCAGCCGGTGCCGCAGGCCTTGCCGCAGACGCCTGCCGTGCAGGCGCGGATGGGCGCGGTTGCGGAACTGGCGAGCGACGGCACCACCGAGCCGGTGCGCGGCCTGGCGGTGCAGCCGACCGTGATGGTGGTGGATGACTCGCTGACCGTGCGCAAGGCCACCCAGCGCCTGCTGAGCCGCGCCGGCTACCAGGTGGTGCTGGCGCGCGACGGTGTGGATGCGCTCAAGCAACTGCAGGATGTCATGCCGGACGCGATGCTGGTCGACATCGAGATGCCGCACATGGACGGCTTCGACCTGACCCGCAACGTGCGCTCCGACGCGCGCACCGCGCATATGCCGCTGGTGATGATCACCTCGCGCACGGCCGACAAGCACCGCCGCTATGCCGAGGAGATCGGCGTCAACGTGTACCTGGGCAAGCCTTACAACGAGGATGAGCTGCTGGGCACGCTGCATCGGTTGCTGGGTGAACGGGCGGCCGGTACGGCGGGGTCGGTGGGGCAGATGC
>NZ_JBYTAG010000112.1:0-13548 GCF_058787995.1 Cupriavidus sp. FW305-27 | reverse complement strand
CCACCCCCCAGCGCCCGCGCATGCAACTCGCCAGTCACCCGGAAATGGGTCACTGGCGTCTTTCATTGTTCGGCCTGACGCTCGGGCTGGTGACCGGTATCGACTTCTCTTCCACGCTGATGATGGGCGTGGCCAGCCAGCATATCCAGGGCGGCGTCGGTGCCGCGCCGGAAGATTATCTGTACGCGATCTCGGCCTACGCGGCCACCGCGGTGCTGATGAACATGGTGCTGGACCAGGTCGCGCGCCGCGTCACCTACAAGCGCTTCACCATCGGGTCGCTGCTGGTATTTGTCCTGGGCTCGCTGATCTGCGCCGAGTTTGCCAGCCCCACCGGGCTGATCACCGGCAAGGCGGTGCAGGGGCTGGGCGCCGGCGGCCTGTTCGCGGCCTCGCGCATCCTGGTGCAGCTGGTATCGACGCCGGCCGAGCGCGGCCCGCTGATGCTGCGCTTCGGCGGCGGCGCGTTCTCGATGCTGGCGATCACGCCGTGGCTGACCAGCATCTTCCTGGACGATATCGGCTGGCGCGCGGTGTTCCTGTTCCAGGCCGGCATTGCGCTGCCGGTACTGCTGTCGGTGGCGCTGACCTACCCGACCCGCGCGCCACGCGACCCGCATCCGCCGGTATCGACACTGGACTGGCCCGCCGCCATCGCCGCCGCGCTGGGCGCGCTGGTGTTCCTGCATACGCTGCAGGAGATGCGCTACACGCGCTTCTTCAGCTCGCTGGAAATGCCGCTGGCCGCGCTGTGCGGGCTGGCATTGTTCGCCTTCAGCGGCTGGCGGCTGTATCGCCATCCGGATCCATGGATCGACTTCTCGCGCCTGGCCGGACGCCAGTACCTGTACGGGCTGGGCTTCTACACGCTGTACTACCTGCTCTCGTCGGCCTGGTCGTTCCTGCTGCCCTCGCTCACGCAGACCGGGCTGGGGCTGACCTTCCGCACCACCTGCATGCTGTTGTCGACCAGCGGCACGGTGTCGGCCATCGGCGCCATCGTCATTACGCTGGGCATGGCGCTGGTGTTCCGCAAGCGGCGCGTAATCGCCATCGGCTTTGTCGTCTACGCCTGCGCGGCGATGCTGCTGTCGCAGCAGCTGATGCCGGGCGCGCCGGATTACGCGCTGGTGCCGGTGGTGCTGCTTGAAGGGCTGACGCCGGTGCTGCTGATGGTGCAGGTGGCATCGATGACTTACCTGGAAGTGCCGGTCGAGGATTTCTCGCACGCCTACCAGTTCAAGAACGTGTGCAAGCAGATCGCCTCGGCAATGGGCACGGGGCTGGCGAGCGTGTTCATGCAGGACGGCCTGGCACAGCACCGCACCCACCTGGTGGAACACATCACCCGCTACAACCCGGTGCTGCAGGCGCCGGATGCGCTCTCGGCAACGAGTCTGGCCAAAATCTCGCTGGAAGTCGACCGCCAGGCCACGCTGCTGGCCGGCATGGACATGCTGCACGGCTTTGCCGTGTTGTGCGTGGTGGCGGCGGTGTTCGTGCTGGCGCAGCGCAGCTTCCGGTAAGGAACCCACGCGCCGGGCGCCAGGCCATGTCCGGGGCCGGTACTGGCGCAATCCCGCCATTTCCTCTACCCTTTCGGCCTTTCCGTGCCAATCCGGCGAACCGCGCCGGGCTACGTAAATGGCCAGCCCTACCGATTCCCGCCAGAACCCGCCGCGAGCACCGCAGACCGCCGACAGCGCCGCCGCCACGCCCGAAAAGCCGAGCGACAGCTATGTGCAGTCCTTTGCACGCGGGCTGTCGGTCATCCGGGCCTTCAACGCTCAGCACCCGGCCCAGACGCTGACCGAGATCGCCCAGGCCAGCGGCCTGACGCGCGCCGGCGCGCGCCGCATCCTGCTGACGCTGGTGGGGTTGGGCTACGTGCAGGCCGACGGCCGCCTGTTCCGGCTGACGCCCAAGATCCTGGACCTGGGCTTCGCCTACCTGACCTCGATGCCGTTCTGGAACCTGGCCGAGCCGATCATGGAGACGCTGTCGCAGCAGGTGCATGAAAGCTGCTCGATCTCAGTGCTGGACGGCACCGAGATCGTCTACGTGCTGCGCGTGCCGGCGCGCAAGATCATGACCATCAACCTGTCGATCGGCAGCCGCCTGCCGGCCTATTGCTCGTCGATGGGGCGGGTGCTGCTGGCCGGCCTGGCCGAGCCCGAGCTCGACAGCGTGCTGCGCGCCACCGACCTGCGCGCGCGCACCAGCCGCACCGTCACCGACGTGGATGCGCTCAAGGCCATCGTCGCCGACATCCGCAAGCGCGGCTGGGCGCTCAACGACCAGGAACTGGAAGAAGGGCTGGTGTCGCTGGCCGCGCCGATCCGCAACCGTGCCGGCCACACCATCGCCGCCATCAATATCAGCGGCCAGGCCAACCGCACCAGCGCGCAGGAGATGCTGGAGCGTTTCCTGCCGCCGCTGCTGGAAGCTTCGGAGAAGATTTCCGGGCTGGTCGGGCTGCGCACCTGAGCGCAGCCGCGGGGATCAGACTGCCGCGGGCAGCTCCACGCTGCCGAACTCGGCCGAGCGCGTGCCATCCAGCGGCCGGTTGCTGGCCCCGAAATACGCAAACGCCACTGACAGCTTGACCGCGTCGGAGGCATTGCGGCCGGCCGCATGGAACAGCCGGCTGTCGAAAAACAGCACGTCGCCGCGGTGCAGCGCCAGCGGCTGCGCGGCATCCAGCAGGGGCTGGCTGGCCGGGTGGGCTTCGATCAGGAATTCGGCCGGGTCCAGCTGGCCCGGCTCCAGCTTCGCCTGGTGCGAACCCGGGATGACGCGCAGCACGCCGTTGCGTTCGTCCTCGTCGCCCAGCGCCAGCCACACCGTCACCAGTTCCGGCCGGGCAAACGACCAGTAGCGCGTATCGCGGTGCCAGCCAGTCTGGCTGCCGTAGTGCGGATGCTTGGTCATCACGCAGTTGTGGTGCGCCAGCGTGATGCGGGCGGGCTCGCCCAGCAGCGCCTGCACCACCGCCACCAGCTTCGGGTCGCTGGCCCAGCGGCGGAAGACCTCGTCGCGCCCGTAGGCCTGGCGCAGCCGCCTGACCGTGCCGCCGCCGGCGGCATCGCGTGCGGCCGGCGCGCCGGGATAGCCCAGGTCGGCCTCGAACTCCACCGGCGGCACCGCCGCGGCCAGGTGCTCACGCGTCACCGCCTCCAGCGCCGCGCACGCCGGCTCATCGGCAAAGCCGCGCAGGATCACGAAACCGTTGGCGTGGAAGGCCTGCACCAGGCGCGGCAGCGCACCGGCATCGGCAGACAGGACGGAGGAAGGCAGGTCGGCGCAGGGGTCCAGCGAGGTCATTGCAGCAGGCGCGGCACAGGCAGCGGAAAGAGGAATGGGAAGGGCCGCGGTGGCCCGACAGGCTCATGATGCCAGAACCGGCGCGATCTGGCGCAGGCGCTGCACCATAACCATGCAGGCAGCGCCGGGACATCCACTGTCTCCGTACGGAAACAGACGGTGCCGCGTGCCGCCCGCGCCGCTACAATGCGCTGGTCTTCACCCGATATTCCCTGCATCCACCCGTTTTTTCCACCTTTTGCGCCGAGGCCCAACGTGACAGCTCGCCCACGCATCGTCGCTTCGCTGGCCGAGGCCCAGGCCCAGCTGGGCCGCATCGTTCTTGGCAAGCCGCAGCAGGTGCGGCTGGCGCTGGCCTGCATGCTGGCACGCGGCCACCTGCTGCTCGAAGACGTACCTGGCGTCGGCAAGACCACGCTGGCCCATGCGCTGGCGCGCACGCTCGGGCTGCAATACCAGCGCGTGCAGTTCACCAGCGACCTGTTGCCGGCCGACCTGATCGGGGTTTCGGTCTTTGTCCGCGACGCCGGCGAATTCCGCTTCCATCGCGGCCCGGTGTTCGCGCAGGTGGTGCTGGCCGACGAGATCAACCGCGCGCCGCCCAAGACCCAGAGCGCGCTGCTCGAGGCCATGGCCGAGGGGCAGGTGACCCATGACGGCACCACGCACGCGCTGCCGTCGCCGTTTTTCGTGATCGCCACGCAGAATCCGCTGGAGCAGATCGGCACGCATGCCTTGCCCGAATCGCAATTGGACCGCTTCACCATGCGGCTGTCGCTCGGCTACCCCGACCCCGCCTTCGAGCGCGTGCTGTACCTGGGCGGCGCCAGCGCGCCGAAGCTGCCGCCGGTGATGGATGGCAGCCAGGTGCTGGCGCTGCAGGAGGCTGCCACACAGGTGTACGCCAGCCCGGCGCTGGTGGACTACGTGCTGGCGCTGGTGCAGGCCACGCGCAGCCACGGCGGCTTTGCCGCGGGGCTGTCGCCGCGCGCCGGGCTGGCGCTGCTGGCCTGCGCGCGCGCCTGGGCCCTGCTGGCCCAGCGCAACATGGTACTGCCGGAAGATGTGCAGGCGGTCTTCACCGCGGTGGCCGCGCATCGGCTGCTGCCCGCCGGCGCGGGCGGCCACGCCGCCGTTGCCGGCGAACTGGCCGCGCTGCAGGCCGGCGTGGCCATTCCCTGAAAGCCATGGCGGCGCGCAAAAGCGTGCTCCGCGGCGCGCCGGTCATGGCTCAGCGCCGCACGGCGGGCCGGCGCCCGACCGGCGGAACTGGCGGCACGCTGCTGCTGGATCGGCGCCACCTCTATATCCTGCCCACCCGCGGCGGCCTCGGCTTTGCGGTCGTGCTGGCGGCGATGCTGCTGACTTCGCTGAACTACAACATCAGCCTGGGCTTTGCGCTGACCTTCCTGCTGGCCGGCATCGGCATGGCGTGTATGTGGCTGGCCTACCGCAACCTGCTCGACCTCGCCGTGGCCGCGGGCCCGGCGGCGCCGGCCCATGCCGGGCAGGATGCCGTGTTCCAGCTGCGCATCGACAACCGCGATGCCGACGCGCGCATCGGCATCGAGGCGCGCGTGCCGACGCTGCCAAACGTGGCAACCGCCATGCTGACGCTCGATGGCAGCGCCAGCGGGATGCTCGCCCTGCACGTGCCGACTGCGCGCCGGGGCCGGCTGGTGCTGCCGCGCGTGGCGATCGCCAGCCGCTTTCCGTTCGGGCTGTTCCGGGTCTGGAGCTATGCGGACCTGGACATGTCGACGCTGGTCTATCCCGCCCCGGAGCCCGATGCCCCGCCACCGCCTGCCGCATATCGGCCAGACGCTGGCGATGGCGTGCACACGGCCGCGAGCGCGGCAACCAGCGACGACGGCATCGACCAGCTGCGCCGCTACCGCAGCGGCGACCCGCTGCACCGCATCGCCTGGAAGCACAGCGCGCGCACCGGCCGCTGGCTCAGCCGCGCCGGCGATCCACCGCAGCAACCGGCGCGCTGGCTGGACTGGTACGCACTCCCGGCCGGCATGGAGGCGGAAGCGCGGCTGTCGCGCCTGTGCGCGTGGCTGCTGGCCGCCGGTGACGATGCCGAGATCGGCCTGCGCCTGACCGGCGTAGAACTGCCGCCAGCGCGCGGCGCCAGCCACCGGCGCGCCTGCCTGGAAGCGCTGGCGTTATGGCCGCAACGGCCCGCGGCCTGCCGCGCCGGAGACCGGGCGTGAAACCCGTCGCGCGGCCGCTGCGGCATGACGACCATGGGCTGCTGCTGGGCCAGCTGGCGCTGGTGCTGGCGCCGCAGGCGCGCACGCTGCCGGTGGCGGTCAGCCTGTTGCTGGTGCTGCTGCTGGGCTGGCGCTGGCTGCTATGGCGGCGGCGGGCGCCGCTGCCTTCGCGCTGGATGCTCGGCATCACCGCGGTAATGGTGCTGCTGGTGGCCAGCGCGCTGGTGTGGCAGGACGGCGGCGGCATGGGGCGCGAGCTCGCCGTGGCGCTGCTGGGAGCCTTTGTCATCCTCAAGCTGCTGGAATGCCGCGCGCTGTCGGACGCGACGCTGGTCACGCAGCTGTCGTTCTACCTGCTGCTGACGCTGTACCTGTCCGACCAGCCGTTCTGGCTGGCGCTGTACAGCCTGGCGATCGGCGCCTGGGTGCTGCGCAACTGGCTGTTGCTGCACCACCCCGAGGCGCGCAGCCGGCTGGCGATCTGGCCGCTGCTGGGACGCATGGCGCTGCTGGGGCTGCCGTGGGCACTGGCGCTGTTCGTGCTGTTCCCGCGGCTGGAGCACCCGCTGTGGCAACTGCCGCAATCGGCGCCGCGCGGCACCACCGGCATCAGCGACACCATGCGGCCGGGCAGCGTCGGGCAGCTGATCCGTTCTCCCGAAATCGCCCTGCGTGCCGAGGTCGCCGGCCCGCCGCTGCCCGCCGCGGCGCTGTACTGGCGTGCGCTGGTGCTGTGGGAATACGACGGCACCACCTGGCACCCGTCGCGGCAGCGCCGGCAGCAACTGGCGCCAGCGCCCGCCGCCGGCAACACGAATGGCATCGACATCAGCATCACGCTCGAGCCCAGCCAGCAGCGCTGGCTGTTCGCGCTGGACCGCGGCCAGGCACTGTCCGCCGGCGTGGATGGCGCCGCCACGCCCGACGGCGAGTTCATGGTGCGCCGGCCGGTGGACCAGCGCATCCGCTACCGCACGCATTCCACGCTGTCCCCCGCGCCCGAAGCGCTGACAGCCGCCACGCGCCGGCTGGCCCTGAGCCTGCCGGACGGCAATCCGCGCGCCCGCGCGCTGGCCGCCCAATGGGCCGACCGCCATGCCGATCCCGTCGCGCGCGTGCAAGCCGCGCTGCGGCTGTTCGCGGCGGCGCCCTTTGCCTATACGCTGAGCCCACCGCCGCTGGGCAGCGACCAGGTCGACAGCTTCGTGTTCGACACCCGGCGCGGCTTCTGCGAGCACTACGCCAGCAGCTTCGTCTTCTTGATGCGCGCCGCCGGCGTGCCCGCGCGCGTGGTCACGGGCTACCAGGGTGGTGAGTACAACCCCATCGGCAACCACTACGTGGTGCGCCAGTCCGATGCGCATGCCTGGGCCGAGGTCTGGCTCGACGGCCGCGGCTGGGTGCGCGTGGACCCGACCAGCGCCGTTGCCCCGGGCCGCATCGAACAGGGGCTGGATGCGGTAGTGGGCAGCGAAGCCGCGGACTGGCGGCCGTCGCAGCAACCGGCATGGCTGAAGGACCTGCGCTGGGCCTATGAAGGCGTCGTCTACACCTGGCAGCGCTGGGTGCTGCAGTACGACCATGCGCAGCAGCAGCGGCTGCTGCTGGCACTCGGCGCCGGCGTGGGCGCCGGGCAGTTGCTGGCCGGCGTGCTGGGCGCACTGTGCCTGCTGGCGCTGGTGCCGCTGTGGCGGCGCCGCGGGCCGGCAGACCCGGTCGATGCGGCCTATGCCCGCTTCTGCGCCCTGCTGGCCCGCCACGGCTGCGAGCGCGCCCAGGCCGAAGGACCGCAAGACTTCGCCGCGCGCGCCAGTGCGCGGCTGCCGCGCGCGGCCGACGCGATCGCTGCCGTCAGCGCCGCCTATGTCGGCTTGCGCTACGGCAACCTGCCGGCCGCGGGCCATGCGCAGGCGCTGGCAGCGATGCGGGCAGGCATTCGCCAGATCGCCGCGGCGTTGCGGCATTAAGCCCCCGCCAGCCACGCCGGCCGGCACGCCCTGCCGGGATTAGCTTCGCTTGATATAATTACATCTGCAACTATATCGAATGCAATCGATCCGCCGCTCGCGTGGATCGCAACGCCTCCAGCCATGTCTTTCGAACAACGCATCGACCGCTTCTGCGCCCGCCATCCCGAGGCCCCGCGCGACCTGATCCTGGCCTCCAGGCTGCTGCTGCGCACCGCGCGCCTGCTGCGCGGCCATATCGACCAGGCGCTGGCCCCGTTCGAACTGGACATGAGCCAGTACCTGCTGCTGAGCATGCTTGCCGTCGACGAAAACCGGCCCAGCATGCCGTCCGAGCTGGGCGCCACGCTGGACGCCACGCGCACGCAGATGACGCGGCTGCTGGACGGCCTGGAAGCGCGCGGGCTGCTGCGCCGGCGGGCGTCGGCCAGCGACCGGCGCAGCCTGGAGCTGACCCTGACCCCGGCCGGCCGCCGGCTGCTGGAGCGCGCCGCGCCCGCGGTGCATGCCGCCTACGGCGAGGCCTGGGCGCCGCTCGGCGCAGGCGGCCTGGCCGGCGCCACGCGTGCGCTGACTCAATTGCACCAGACCCTGGAGGGGCTCCAGCCATGAAGCCCGGCTCACCCTGGCAGCCTCTGTGGCGATTGCGCGTCAGCATGCGGTGGCTGCGCTGGCTGAGCCACCGGCAGCGCCAGACCCTGCTGATGATGCTGCTGGCGCTGGCCACCGGCTTGGAGTTCCTCGAGAACATCATGTTCGTGTTTGCCTCCAGCCATATCGTCGGCGGCCTCGACGCCGACCCGCGCAGCTTCGCGCTGGTGCAGGCGGCCTACGCCGTGGGCAGCATGCTGATGATCCTGAAGCAGCAATGGCTGTCGCGCCGGTTCGGCTACCGCTACTACCTGACGGGGGCGCTGCTGCTGTTCATGGCGGGCACGGTCGTGGCCGCAACCAGCCATGCGCTGCCGCAGATGGTGGTGGCGCGCTTTATCCAGGGTGTGGGCGGCGGCGCGCTGTTCACCAGCTGCCGCATCCTGGTCAACGTGCTGTTCGGCCCGACCGCGCGTCCGCGCGCCACCCGCATTTTCATGATCGGCATCTTCTCGGGGTCGGCGCTGGGCCCGGCCTTCGCCGCCGAGCTGATCGACCATGGCGTATGGCAGGACGTGTTCTACGGCGTGCTGCCGTTCGCCGCGCTGGCCACGCTGGGTGCCTGGCTGCTGCTGCCGGATGCGGAGCCGCGCACCGATACCGGCGGCCCCGCGCTCGGGCCGCTGCTGCTGTTCGGCGCCGCCATCGTGACCTTGCAGGCGGCGCTGACCGAGGCGCGCTTCGACGTGTTCTCGCACCCGCTGAGGCTCGCGCTGGTGGCCGCCGCGGGCCTGGCGCTGCTGGCCGTGTTCCTGTGGCACCAGTGGCACCACAGCGAACCCGTGCTGCACCTGCGCGCACTGCGCCACCCGGTGTACCTGACCGGCCTGGCGATGTACTTCGTGTACTACATGATCAGCAACCTGAGCGGCTACCTGTTCCCGATCTACGCCGAGCAGGCGCTGAAGATCCCGCTGGCGGCCACCGGCTGGCTCAACACCTTTGCCGCGCTGGTCAGCCTGGCCGGCATCTTCGTCTACCTGCAGGTGGCGCCGCGCCTGACGCGCAAGAAGCCACTGATGGTCGCCGGCCTGGTGCTGATGGCCGCCACGGCATGGTGGTTCTCGCAGATGCCGCCCGACGCCGGCCCGCCGGCGCTGGCATGGGGGCTGGTCGGCAAGGGCCTGTTCGGCGTGCTGGTGATCATCCCCATCGCCGGGCTGACGTTCCGGGCGCTGGGTCCCGATGAATTCGCCCATGGCTACCGCAGCAAGAACCTGATGCGGCAGGTCGCCGGCTCCTTTGCCTCGGCGCTGGGTGCGGTGCTGCTGCAGAACCGCCAGTTCGCGGTGCACGACAGCCTGCTGCACGCGGTGGGCCAGCGCCCCGCCGAGACCGAACACTGGATGGCTGCCATGCAGGCGGCATTGGCCGCACGCGGCTTCGATGCGGCGCAGGCCCACCTGGGCGCGCTCGCGCAACTGAACGGGCTGATCGAGCAGCAGGCCAGGCTGATTGCCTGCGAGGATATCTATCGGCTGATTGCGGTGCTGGCGCTGGGGGCGGCGGCGTACATGCTGCTGCAGCGGCGACTGCCCTGAAGCCCGCGCGAGCGGCTATGCGCAAGCGGTGCGACGACTGGAACTACTGCGGAACAGACGCGGAATCTTGGGGAGAAGCGAAGGCACCGCGCGCGAGGCGATGGCGCGGACGGGTCGCAGTGCCGGCGGATGCGGCACCGGCGAAGTACCTGCTCAGAACAGCGAGAGCTGGCGCATGCCGAAACCGATGGTCTCTTCCACGCGCGCACGGGCGTGGGCCAGCGAGCCTTCTGCGCCAGAGTAATTGCCGGCGGCCCAGTGGTAGACCACGGGGATATCGCCGCGCTCGGACAGGCGCACTTCGCCAAGCTTGTCGCCGCGTTCGTTGCGGTAGAAGTGTGAGCGATAGCCGCGCTCCCAGTGGGGGGCGACAACCTTCTTGCGCCGCCGGGGCTTCGGCGCGGAGCCGGCGGTGGACGTCGTGGACGTCAGTCGCCGCGCTCTATCGGTACCCGGCGTGATGGCGCGGGTGAAATCCAACTGCATAGACTTCCTCTTTGTCGATTCAGCAGAACCAGGGTCGGCGGGGGCTGCCGCCGCATGCTTCGTGCATCGCAGTCGAGATAATACCTGCTGGCGCGCTTTCTGTAAGCAGTTCGTTGCGCTGAATCCCGCCTCCGGCAAGGCTTAGCGGGCCGTATACCGGCTTCGTATACGTGTCGGTATACGTCGGGGTATACGGCCCGCGCGGGCAGCAAAGCCTTGCCAGTTAACGGCTTGCGGGCAGTCTGGCGTGCCCGCGGCAATCAGCCCAGGTCGAGCGGAATGAAGATGCGCGCATCGTCGCGCTGCACCAGCAGTGCCACCTGCTTGCCCGATTTCGATACCAGCGACTTGAGCTGTTCGGGCGAGCTGATGGGCGTGCCGTTGAGCGACAGGATCACGTCGCCCGGCTGGATGCCGACGCGCGCGGCGGGGCCGGCCACGTCCTCGACCACCAGACCGCCGTCGATGCCGCTGCCACGCTTCTCCGCCGGCGTGAGCGGGCGCACCGCCAGCCCCAGCCGGCCACCGGCCTCGCTGCCACCGCCCTTCTGTGCGACGGCCCGGTCCCTGGCCGTGCCCACCGTCACCGACAGCGTCATCGGCTGGCCCTTGCGGATGATCTTCAACGAGGTCTGCGTGCCCGGCTTGATATCGGCCACGTGCTCGGGCAGGTCGCCCGAATGGTCGATCACGTCATTGTCGAGCTGCACGATGACGTCGCCAGGCTTCAGGCCAGCGCGCGCGGCCGGGCTGTCGGGCTCGACCGAGTTGACCAGCGCACCGGTAGGCTTGGGCAGCCCGAACGATTGTGCAAGCGCCTGGTTCACCTCCTGCACGCTGATGCCGAGACGACCGCGCGTGACCTTGCCATGCGCCACCAGCTGCTGCTGCACCTTGGTGGCCACGTCGATCGGGATCGCGAACGACAGGCCCTGGTAGCCGCCGGTCTGGCTGTAGATCTGCGCATTGATGCCGACCACCTCGCCGCGCTGGTTGAACAGCGGCCCGCCCGAGTTGCCGGGATTGACGGCAACATCGGTCTGGATGAACGGCACATAGGTATCGTCCGGCAGCGAGCGCGACTTGGCGCTGACGATGCCCGCGGTCACGGTGTTCTCGAAGCCGTAGGGAGAACCGATCGCCAGCACCGGCTCGCCCACGCGCACCTGCGAAGGATCGCCCAGGCGCACGGCCGGCAGGTTCTTGGCGTCGATGCGGATCACGGCCACGTCGGTCTGCGGATCGCTGCCGAGCACCTTGGCCTTGAACTCGCGGCGGTCGGTCAGCTTGACCGTGACCTCCTGCGCGCCGTCGACGACGTGCGCATTGGTCAGGATCAGCCCGTCCGGGCTCACGATAAAGCCCGAGCCCAGTCCGCGCACCAGTTGCTGCTGGCCGCCTTGCGGACCCTGGAACTGCGGCCCGAAACGCTTGAAGAACTGGAACAGCGGATCGTCCGGATCGATGCCCGGGGGCATCTGCGCCGCGGTGCGCTGGGCGCGCGCGGTGACGCTGATATTGACCACGGCGGGCCCGTACTGTGCCACGATGCCGGAGAAATCCGTCGGCGTGGCCACGGCGGCCGCCGGCTGCGCTGGCGCGACGGCTGGCGCAGGTGCCGCGTACCCCGGCGTGATGACTTCCCTCTGCAGATAGGCATAGCCGCCGCCAAGGGCGGCAAGGGCCGCGATACCAACGGCCGTGCGAGCAATGGTCTGGCGCATCATGTGTGGTTCCTTTCCTTGTGCATCAGGCGTCGGCAGTTTGCGACGCGACACGGTCATGCTAGCGACCCAGACTTAAAACAGACTTAAGGGTCAGCACCAGGCCATACACGGGCGTATCGAGCACATTTCGGCGAAATGAAAATTTATCTTGCGCACAATCTAATTGCGTCTAATATATCGCCATGGAACGCGACAACGACCCCTCCCCGGATTTGCTGCTACTGGATCGCCAGCTGTGCTTTGCGCTGTATTCAAGCTCACTGGCCATGACCAAGTTGTACAAGCCACTCTTAAGTGAGCTTGGACTTACTTATCCGCAATATTTGGTGATGCTGGTGTTGTGGGAGGCGGAAACGCTGACGGTCTCGGACCTCGGCGCGCGGCTGGCGCTGGACTCGGGGACGCTGACGCCACTATTGAAGCGGCTGGAGACGGCGCGGCTGGTCACGCGCACCCGTGACGCAGCCGACGAACGGCGGGTGCTGGTCAGCCTGACCGACTCCGGCCGCGCATTGCGCCAGCGCGCAGCCCGTATTCCTGAACAGATGTTGTGCGCCACGCAGTGCCCGGTCGAAGAGATCCAGGCCCTGACGCAGCGCCTGCATGCACTGCGGTCGACGCTTGAACAGGCGCGGACCGATTCCAGCCTGCCGGACTGACGGCAAGCATTGATACGCCCCTCTCGGGCAACAAACCGGAGCCTTAGATGAAACTCGAAAAAGTCGTTTATACCGCCCATGCCACCGCCACCGGCGGCCGTGACGGCCGTGCCACCACGTCCGACGGCCAGCTCGACGCCAAGCTGGCCGTGCCCAAGGAAATGGGTGGCGCCGGCAATGGCCTGAATCCGGAACAGCTCTTTGCTGCCGGCTATTCGGCCTGCTTCCTGGGCGCCATGCGCTACGTGGCCGGCCAGCAGAAGATCACCGTGCCCGCCGATGCCACGATCGAAGGCGCGGTCGGCATCGGCCCGATCCCTCAAGGCTTCGGCATCCAGGTCGAACTGAAGATCTCGCTGCCGGGCTTCGAGCGCGAGGCTGCCGAAAAGCTGGTCGAACAGGCGCAGCAGGTGTGCCCGTACTCGAACGCGACGCGCGGCAATATCGACGTGACGCTGACTGTGGTCTGATCGGCAAGCATGGAAAAGGCCGGTATCGCTTGCGCGATACCGGCCTTTTTGTTTTGTCGCACTGCCGGCTACCGGGCCGGCTCGGTTGCTGGCAGTTGCGCGCAAAATGCGCGCTTCTGTGTCGAACTCAAGCGCTTGATCTCGATTTCCGCTTTCAACGCTTCGGATTTCGTGTCGAAGCGCAATTGGCCCAAAACGCGTATGGGCTTGCGCGATCGCGTATATTTAGCGCCTTTTCCGGACAGATGCTCGGCGAAGCGGCGGGCAACATCGGTCGTGATCCCGGTGTAGATGGAATCGCCGGTGCATTCGAGCAGATAGAGGTACCAGGCGCTGTCAGCCGACATGGGATGGGTAATGGGGATTCAGCGGTAATAGTATTACGCCGGAGCGGCGGCGGCGAGCCATTCCATTTTCCGCCGCGCCAAAAGCAAAAACCCCCAGCCTTTTGGGGCTGGGGGTTCTGCGGAATAAGAGCCTGGCGATGACCTACTTTCACACGGG
>NZ_JBYTAG010000111.1:0-14440 GCF_058787995.1 Cupriavidus sp. FW305-27 | reverse complement strand
AAATTGCGGGGTGGGAGGATGGCAAGCAGTATAGCAATCCGGTGTCAGCTGCTGTTTTCGGTGCCGGACACCAGGCCCAAACAAAAAAACACCACCCACTCGCCCTGGAGACGGGCAACGCAGGCGGTGTGCGGCAAAACAAAGAAACCGGGTCTGCACCCGGTTCCGTCATGACGCGAACGTTCCGGGACGGGAACGCAAGCAGCGCGGTCAGGCCAAGGCGGCCTCGCGCGCAGCCGGTGCGGTTGCCACCGCGCTGGCGCCAACTTCAGCCACGCGCAGCAGGTTGGTGGTCCCGCCTTGCCCGAACGGCATCCCCGCGGCGATGGTGATCTGGTCGCCAGGCACGGCATAACCTTCGGCCACCGCCGCGCGCGTGGCGGCTTCGACCATTTCATCCACGCTCTGCACATCCGGGCTCACGGTGGAGTGGACGCCCCAGGCAATGGCCAGGCGGCGCGCGATTTCCAGGTTTGGCGTGATGCTGACGATCGGTGCGCACGGCCGCTCGCGCGCGGCGCGCAGCGCGGTGGCGCCCGAGGACGTGTAGGTCACGGTCGCGACGGCGCCGATGATCTGCGTGACTTCGCGCAGCGCCGCGCAGATCGCATCCTGGCGCGTGTTCAGCGGGGTCTCGTGCTGGGCGTCGAGCAGGTTGCGGTACAGCGGGTCGCGTTCCACCTCGGTGACGATGCGGTTCATCATCGACACCGCCGGCACCGGGTAGCGGCCGTTGGCCGACTCGGCCGACAGCATCACCGCGTCGGCGCCTTCATAGATGGCGCTGGCCACGTCCGACGCTTCGGCGCGGGTCGGCACCGGCGAGTCGATCATCGATTCCAGCATCTGCGTGGCGATCACCACCGGCTTGCCCAGCTGGCGGCACACGCGCAGGATGCGCTTCTGCACGCCGGGCACGCGCTCGGGCGGCAGTTCCACGCCGAGGTCGCCGCGCGCCACCATCACGGAATCGGACACGCGCACGATCTCTTCGAGCTGCTGCAGCGCGGCCGGCTTCTCGATCTTGGACAGGATGCCGGCACGGGTACCGACGATCTCGCGCGCTTCGACGATGTCGGACGGGCGCTGCACGAACGACAGGCCGATCCAGTCAGCGCCCAGCGACAGCGCGAAGTCCAGGTCCTTGCGGTCCTTCTCGGTCAGCGCGGGGATGGGGATCACGGCGTCGGGCACGTTCACGCCCTTGCGGTCGGACAGCGTGCCGTTGTTGACCACGCGCGTGGTGATGGTGCCGGTGGTCACCGCCTCGATCGACAGGCGTACCTTGCCGTCGTCGATCAGCAGCGACTGGCCCGGCTGCGCGGCGGCGAACAGTTCGGGGTGCGGCAGGTAGACGCGGGTGCCGTCGCCCGGGGTGGGATCGCTGTCGAGCACGAATACATCGCCCGCGCGCACCGCGACCTTGCCGGCGGCGAAGGTGCCGATGCGCAGCTTCGGGCCCTGCAGGTCGGCCAGGATCGCGATCGGGCGGCCAGTTTCGGCCTCGATCTTGCGCACGGCATCGTAGCGCGCGCGGTGGTCTTCGTGCGTGCCGTGGCTGAAGTTCAGCCGGAACACGTCGGCGCCCGCCTCGAACAGTTCGCGGATTACCGCGATGTCGGTGCTTGCGGGTCCAAGCGTGGCAACGATCTTCGCTTTGCGCTGGCGTCTCATGATGTCTCCTCTTCCATTCTCGGACGGCGCGCCATGTGGCGCGCCGGGTAATGCTGTTCAGGTGAACGACTGCTTCGGTATGGCGGTACTGCGCTGACGACTGCAGGACCTACACAATCAGGATGGCGCGGAAGTCATTCACATTGGTGCGGGTCGGGCCGGTGACGATCAGGTCGCCCACGCCGGCAAAGAAGCCGTAGCCGTCGTTGTTGTCCAGGTGCGCGCGCGCCGACAGACCGCGCGCGGCGGCGCGGGTCAGGGTGTCGGGCGAGAGCAGCGCGCCGGCGTTGTCCTCGGAGCCGTCGATGCCGTCGGTGTCGCCGGCAATTGCGTGCACGCCGGCCAGGCCGTCGAGCGCCACCGCCAGGGCCAGCAGGAACTCGGCATTGCGCCCGCCGCGGCCCTTGCCGCGCACGGTCACGGTGGTCTCGCCGCCGGACAGGATTACGCAGGGCTTGCTGAAGGGCTGGCCGCGCTGCGCCACCTGGCGCGCGATGGCAGCGTGCACTTCGGCCACTTCGCGGGCTTCGCCTTCGATGCAGTCGGACAGGATGTGGGCCTCGTAGCCCAGTTCACGCGCGCGCGCGGCCGCGGCTTCCAGCGATTGCTGCGCGGTGGCCAGCGTCAGGTTGCGGTGGCCTTCGAAGCGGGCATCGCCGGGCTTGGGCGTTTCGCCGGCGCCGCTCTCCAGGTGGGCGCGCACGTTGGCGGGGACTTCAATGCCGTACTTGGCGATGACGGCCAGCGCGTCGGCGCAGGTGGTCGCGTCGGGCAGCGTCGGGCCGCTTGCGATCAGGGTCGGGTCATCGCCGGGGATATCGGAAATCAGCAGGGTCTCGACGCGGGCCGGGGCGCAGTGCAGCGCCAGGCGTCCGCCCTTGAGCGCGGACAGGTGCTTGCGCACGCAGTTCATTTCGCCGATGCTCGCGCCGCTCTTGAGCAGCGCCTTGTTCACGGCCTGCTTGTCGGCCAGCGTCAGGCCCGGCGCGGGCGCGGCCAGCAGCGCGGAGCCGCCGCCGGAAATCAGACACAGCACCAGGTCGTCGGCGGTCAGGCCCTGCACCAGTTCCACCATGCGCTGCGCGGCGCGCTGGCCGGCTTCGTCGGGAACGGGATGCGCGGCTTCGACCACTTCAATGCGCTGGCAATCGGCGCCATGGCCGTAGCGCGTCACCACCAGGCCCGACAGCTCGCCTTGCCAGTTCGCCTCGACCGCCTGCGCCATCGCGGCAGCGGCCTTGCCGGCGCCGATCACCACCGTGCGGCCCTTGGGCGGCGTGGGCAGGTGCGGCGGCAGGCAATGGCTGGCGCTGACGGAAGCGACCGCGGTGTCGAACAGGTCGCGCAACAGCGCGCGCGCGTCGGACTGTGCGGGATGCGCTGCGGCGCGCTGGGGCGAGAGCAGGGCGGCTTGAGGTTCGGTGGCGAGCATGAAAAGTCCTGGTGCTGACGGGGAAAGCTAGTCGTCCCCGCAGGGGGGGGACGACGTGGTTGCTGCTTACTTGGCGATCTGGTGGTTAGACATGATCTCGATCGCGCGGCACAGGGCCGAATGGTCCTGCTTGCCCAGGCCGTTGGCGGCGCAGGTGTTGAACAGCTCCTGCGCGGTGGCGGTGTTGGGCAGTGCCACGCCCAGTGCCTTGGCACCCTGCAGCGCCAGGTTCAGGTCCTTCTGGTGCAGTTCGATGCGGAAACCCGGGTCGAAGGTGCGCTTGACCATGCGCTCGCCGTGCACTTCCAGGATGCGCGAAGCCGCAAAGCCGCCCATCAGCGCCTGGCGCACCTTGGCCGGATCGGCGCCGGCCTTGGAGGCGAACAGCAGGGCTTCGGACACGGCCTGGATGTTCAGCGCGACGATGATCTGGTTGGCCACCTTGGTGGTCTGGCCGTCACCGTTGCCACCGACCAGCGTGACGTTCTTGCCCATCAGGTCGAACAGCGGCTTGACCTGGTCATAGGCTTCCTGCGGGCCGCCGACCATGATCGTCAGCGAAGCAGCCTTGGCGCCCACTTCACCGCCCGACACCGGAGCATCCAGGTACGAGGCGCCCAGCTTGTTGATGCGCGCGGCGAAGTCCTTGGTGGCGATCGGCGAGATCGAGCTCATGTCGACCACGATCTTGCTGTGGCTGGCTTCCTTGCCGGCAGCCTTGAACGCGGTGGCCACGCCCTTTTCGCTGAACAGAACGGCTTCCACGTGCGGGGTGTCCGGCACCATGATGACGATGATGTCGGCACGCTTGGCGACTTCCTCGGCGCTGGTGCAGACGGTCACGCCTGCATCGACCAGCGCTTGCGGGGCCGGGTTGACGTCATGCACGAACAGCGTGTGGCCGGCGGCGCGCAGGTGGCCCGCCATCGGTGCGCCCATGATGCCCAGGCCGATGAAGCCGACGTTGCGTTGGTTTGCCATGTTGATGTCTCCTTGAATGAGATTAAGTCTGTCTTGGTTGGCGTAGGTGGTAACCCGTTACTGCACGCCGTGCTCGGCGCGCCAGCCCAGGCCGGCTTCGGTGGTGGTCTTCGGCTTGTACTCGCAGCCGATCCAGCCGTTGTAGCCGATCTCGTCCAGGAACTTGAACAGGAAGCGGTAGTTCAGCTCGCCGGTCCCCGGTTCATTGCGGCCCGGGTTGTCGGCCAGCTGCACGTGCTTGATCTTCGGCAGGTTGGCCTTGATGGTGTTGGCGATCTCGCCTTCCATCCGCTGCATGTGGTAGATGTCGTACTGCACGTACAGGTTGGGCGCATTGACCTGGTTGATCAGGTCCACCGCCTGCTGCGTGCGCGACAGGAAGAAGCCGGGGATGTCGAAGGTGTTGATCGGCTCGACCAGCAGGTCGATATGCTCAGCAGCGAGCGCGCTGGCGGCGAAGCGCAGGTTTTCCACCAGCGTTTCCTGGGCCTGCTCGCGCTTGACGTTCTGCGGCTGGATGCCGACCAGGCAGTTCAGCTGGCGCACGCCCAGCACCTTGGCGTACTTGATGGCCTCGCCCACGCCGTCCTGGAACTCGCCGACGCGGTCCGGGTGGCAGGCAATGCCGCGCTCGCCCGCTTCCCACTTGCCGGCGGGCAGGTTGTGCAGCACCAGGTCCAGCTGGAAGCGGTTCAGGCGGTCAGCGATCTGGTCCGCATGGAAGGCATAGGGGAAGAGGAATTCCACGCCGCGGAAGCCCGCGCGCGCGGCGGCTTCGAAGCGGTCGAGAAAACCGACTTCATTGAACAGCATGGTGAGGTTGGCCGCAAGTTTAGTCATGAGTCTCTCCGGTTTAGTTGTGTTGTCGTTCTGCCGGTGCAGAACCGGTGATGCAGGGGCGCTTCCATGTTGGAATGGTGCCGCTTACGCCGTTTCCACTTCTTCCTTCAGGATCGCTTCCTCGATGTCCTCGAGGTCTTCGATCGGCTCGAATTCGTTGACGTTGTCGATCTCGGTGCCCATCGCGATATTGGTCACGCGCTCCAGGATCACCTCGACCACCACCGGCACCGAGAACTCGGCCATCAGGTCGCGCGCTTCGGCGAAGGCCGGGGCGATGTCTTCCGGCTTGAACACGCGGATCGCCTTGCAGCCCAGGCCCTCGACCACCTTGACGTGGTCCACGCCGTAGCCGTTCAGTTCAGGCGAGTTGACGTTGTCGAAGGCCAGCTGCACGCAGTAGTCCATCTCGAAGTTGCGCTGCGCCTGGCGGATCAGGCCGAGGTAGGAGTTGTTCACCACCACGTGGATGTACGGCACCTTGAACTGCGCGGCCACGGCCAGTTCTTCGATCATGAACTGGAAGTCGTAGTCGCCCGAGATCGCCACCACATCCGAATCCGGCGAGGCGGTCTTCACGCCGATCGCGGCCGGGATGGTCCAGCCCAGCGGGCCGGCCTGGCCGCAGTTGATCCAGTGGCGCGGCTCATTGACCGACAGGAACTGGGCCGCGGCGATCTGCGACAGGCCGATGGTGCTGACATAACGCACGTCGCGCGGGAAGTACTGGTTCATCTCGCGGTACACGCGCTGCGGCTTGACCGGCACGTTGTCGAAATCGCTCTTGCGCTGCATGGTGCGGCGGCGCTTCTGCACGTCGGCCACCCACGACTTGCGGCACGGCAGGCGGCCGGCCATCTTCATTTCGCGGGCAACTTCAACGAACAGTTCCAGCGCGGCCTTGGCGTCCGACACGATGCCCAGGTCAGGTCCGAACACGCGGCCGATCTGGGTGGGTTCGATATCGACGTGCACGAACTTGCGGCCCTTGGTGTAGACATCGACGCTGCCGGTGTGGCGGTTGGCCCAGCGGTTGCCGATGCCCATCACGAAGTCCGAAGCCAGCAGCGTGGCGTTGCCGTAGCGGTGCGAGGTCTGCAGGCCGACCATGCCGGCTTGCAGCGGGTGGTCGTCGGCCAGCACGCCCCAGCCCATCAGGGTCGGCACCACTGGCACGTTGACCAGTTCAGCGAACTCGACCAGCAGATCCGCCGCGTCGGCGTTGATCACGCCGCCGCCGCACACGATCAGCGGGCGCTCGGCCGCGTTCAGCATCGAGATGGCCTTCTCGATCTGGGCGCGCGAGGCAGCCGGCTTGTACGGCTGCAGCGACTGGTAGGTGTCGACATCGAATTCGATCTCGGCCACCTGCACATCGAACGGCAGGTCGATCAGCACCGGACCCGGGCGGCCCGAACGCATGATGTGGAAGGCTTGCTGGAACACTTGCGGCACCAGGGCCGGCTCGCGCACGGTCACGGCCCACTTGGTCACGGGCTTGGCGATCGACTCGATATCGACGGCCTGGAAGTCTTCCTTGTACAGGCGGGCGCGCGGGGCCTGGCCGGTAATGCAGAGGATGGGGATCGAATCGGCCCAGGCCGAGTACAGGCCGGTGATCATGTCGGTGCCGGCGGGGCCCGAGGTGCCGACGCAGACGCCGATGTTGCCCGGCTCGGCACGGGTGTAGCCTTCGGCCATGTGCGAGGCGCCCTCGACGTGGCGGGCCAGCACGTGGTTGATGTTGCCCGACTTGCGCATTGCCGAGTAGAACGGGTTGATGGCCGCGCCCGGCACGCCGAATGCCGTGGTCACGCCTTCCTTCTCCAGCACGGCGATTGCCGCGTCGATTGCTCTCATCTTTGCCATGATCTTGTCTCCAGTGATGGTGTGAATTCCGTTGGAGTCGATCCTATTCCCGCAGGCGGGGTGGGATAAACAGAAGGGAGATCAGTTGATTCGATACCTGGGGTACGCAATATCGCCTTGGAAGCCAGATCGGACGGTCGGCGGGGGTACGCCGGGGTACGCAATTGGATATGTGGTGTGACGGTGCGGGCACGCAGCGCAGCGGTGGGTACGGGGCCGCGCCGGCCGGCCGCCGCAGCGCAGTGCGGCAAAATGGCGGGATTCCTCGCCATCCGGGCCGACCATGTATTCCAGGCTGCCGTCTACTTACGAACTGCTTGAGGCGCTTGTCGCCGTCCCGCCCGGGCCGGCCGCCTACCCTCCGGCGCCGGGCGGCCGCCTCGGGCGCGCGCTGTGGGCGGGCTTCATCGCGGCGCTGGTCGCGACCATCCTGAGTGGCGCGGCCCTGGCCGTCTGGCGGCTGTGGCTGAAGCACCCGGTGCCGCCGTGGTCGCTGCGGACCTTCGAGGCGCTGCTGGCCTTGTCGGCCGCCTGTTACGTCGGCGCCGGACTCACGCGCGCCGGCACCGTGCTGGCCAGGCTGCGCCATCCGCTGCGCTGGCAGGCCGCCGAGATGGACCGCCACAGCGTGGCCGAGGATGCGCTGCTGCGCCGGTTGGCGCGCATCCCGCCGCAGCAGCTGCAGGCGCGCCAGCGGCGTGTGGTGTTGCAACTGCGGTTGTGGGAAGGTGCTGCGCGCACCCTGGCAGGGCTGCTGGCACTGGCGCCGGCCGCGGCCGTGGTGGCGGCACTGCCGCGCCAGCAGGCCATGGCCGGGACGCTGCTGTGGCTCTACGGCGTGATGGTGGTGACCGGCGCGGCCTGCTACCTGTACCTGCACGTGCAATGCAGCCGGCCGCTGCGGCGGCTGGCCCATGTGCTGGGCGAAGCGGCCGAGATGAACGCGCAGGTCAGGGCGCGGGCGGCTCCGGCCGCCTGATTCCGCACCGGCTTGGGGTGACGCGGCATGCCCCTGGCAGCGGCCCTGACGCGGCCGTATGCGGATGCCGCGATCCTGCCCATCAGCCGCGCAGGGATGCCACATCCCCGGGGATGCCGCACAATGGCGCCCGGGAGACGAATATCCGATGGACAAACTCAAGCAAATCGAAGCCTTTATCGCCGTGGTGGAGCACGGCAGCATGGCGGCCGCGGCGCTCACGCAGAACGTGACGCCGGTGATGATCGGCCGCCGCATCAACGCGCTGGAAGCCCGCATCGGCGTCAAGCTGCTGCACCGGTCCACGCGCCGCATCGCCGTGACCGAGCAGGGCGCGGTGTTCATGGAGCAGTGCAAGAAGGCGCTGGCCGACCTGGACCGCGCCGAGATGCTGATCGCCGAAGGCAAGCACAAGGCCACCGGCCACCTGATCGTTTCGGCACCGGCGGCGTTCGGGCGCAAGCACGTGGCACCGCACGCGCCGGCGTTCCTCTCGGCCAACCCGGAAGTGCAGATCTCGTTCAACCTGACCGACCGCGTGGTCGACCTGGTGCGCGAAGGCTATGACGTCGGCATCCGCATCGGCGGCGCCATCGACCCGAACTTTGTCGCGATCAAGCTGGCCTCGAACAAGCGCGTGGTGTGCGGCACGCCGGCGTACTTCGCCAGGTACGGCGTGCCGCAGACGCTGGACGACCTGGCCCAGCACAACTGCCTGGCGTTCAACCTGCAGGGCGGCCAGCAGCGCGGCTGGTACTTCAGCCAGAACGGCAAGACCGTGACCGTGCGCGTCAACGGCAACCTGGACTGCAACGACGGCGAGCTGCTGCACCGCTGGACCGGCGAGGGCCTGGGCCTGGGCTGGCGCTCGACCTGGGAGATCCTGCCGCAGCTGGAAAGCGGCGAGCTGATCACGGTGCTGGACGAATACGCGCTGCCGGCCTACGACATCCTTGCCGTGTACCCGCAGCAGCGGCCGGTGCCGGCCAAGATCCGTTTCTTCATCGAGCACCTGAAGGCGCAGTTCGCGCGCCCGGGCTACTGGATGGACACGGCGGGCGGCAACTGAGGCCGCCGCCGAGCGCGATGCCGATCACAGCCTGGCTGGCCGACCTGGTGGTCATCGTGCACGGGCTGTTTATCCTGTTCGTGGTGGCGGGCGGCCTGCTGGTGTTGCGCTGGCCGCGTGTCGCATGGCTGCACCTGCCGGCGGCGGTGTGGGGCGTGCTGATCGAATGGTCCGGCTGGATCTGCCCGCTGACGCCGCTGGAAAACATGCTGCGCCGGGCCGCGGGACAGGCGGGCTACAGCGGCGGTTTTGTCGAGCGCTACCTGTTGCCGCTGATCTATCCGGCCGGGCTCACGCCCGCGGTGCAGCTGTGGCTCGGCGCGGTGGTGCTGGTGGTCAACGTGGTGGTCTATGCGTTGTGGTGGCGCCGCCGGCGAGCCGCGCGGCACCACCACTGAGCGGCTTGCTTCAGCCCGCCGGCTCGAAGCGCGGCGCGCGCTTCTGCATATTGGCCAGCACTGCCTCGCGCTGGTTGGGTGAGCCGACCAGCCGGTCCTGCTCGTCGGACTCGGCCTGCAGGATGGCGGCATTGTCGCCGCGCTCCACCACCGCCATCAGGCGCTTGGCCGCGCGGATCGCATCCGGGTTCTTCTGTGCCACCTGGCGCGCGGCTTCCAGCGCCGCGGCGCGCGGGTCGTCGGCGAGGTAGGTGCCCAGGCCCAGTTCGCAGGCTTCGGTGCCGCTCAGCACGCGCGCGCTGTAGATCAGCTCGCGCAGCACGTCGGGGCGCACCAGGCCGCGCGTGAGCACCATGCCGGCCATGTCGGGCACCAGCCCCCACTTCATTTCCATGACCGACAGCCTGGTATCGGGCGCGACGTAGCGTACGTCAGCGCCCAGCGCCACCTGCAGCCCGCCGCCGAAAGCCACGCCGTGGACCGCGGCGAAGACCGGCACCGGCAGTTCGCGCCAGACCATGCACGCGTACTGCGGCCGATTGGACATGCCGTTGGTACGCTTGCCGAGGCGGCCCGCGCCGATGCTGTCGTTGTGGGATTCGCCGCCACCGCCCGACAACATGCCCGCCATGCGGCCCATGTCCAGCCCCGCGCAGAAGGCGCGGCCCTCGCCTGACAGGACCACGGCGCGCAGGTCGGGCATGCGCGCCAGTTGCTCGCCGGTCTCGATCAGCGCGTCGAACATGGCCTGGTCGAGCGCGTTCATCTTGTCGGGGCGGTTCAGGCGGACGTCGGCGACGCCGTCTTCGATGGTGACGAGGATACGTTCGTTGCTGCTGGCGCTCATGCGCTGGCTCCTTGTGATGCGGGTTCTCAACGGCCCTTGAACTGGGGCTTGCGCTTCTCCATGAAGGCGGCTACGCCTTCCTTGCAGTCATCGCTGCGGCTGGCGCGCGACTGCAGCGTGGCTTCCACTTCGAGCTGCGCGGCCAGGTCGTTGTCGAAGCTCTGGTTGAGGGCTTCCTTGATCATGCCGTAGGCCATGGTCGGCATGGTGGCCAGGTGGCGGGCCAGCTTGCCGGCCTCGTCCTGCAGCGCGTCGTCGGCGTGGACCTTCCACACCAGGCCGATGCGCTGGGCCTCCTCGGCATCGATCTTCTCGGCCAGGATGGCCAGCGCGCGGGCGCGCATCTCGCCGGCATAGCGCGGCACGAAGTAGGTGCTGCCGGCGTCCGGGACCAGGCCGATCTTGGAGAAGGCCTGCAGGAAGCTGGCCGAGCGGGCCGCCAGCACCACGTCGCCCGCCAGCGCCAGGCTCATGCCGGCACCGGCGGCCACGCCGTTGACCGCGGTGACGACCGGCTTGGGCATCTGGCGCAGCGCCATGATGATCGGGTGGTAGCGCTCGCGCAGCAGCGTGCCGGAATCGGAGATGCCATCCTTGCCGCGCGCGGCAAGGTCGGCGCCAGCGCAGAAGCCGCGCCCCGCGCCGGTGATCAGCACGGCGCGCACGCCGGCATCGCCGGCGGCGCGCTCAACGCCCTCGCGCAGCTCGCGCATCAGGTCGCCGTTCATCGCGTTGAGCACGTCCGGGCGGTTCAGGGTCAGCGTGGCCACGCCTTCACTGGCTTGATAGAGGACGGATGCCGTCATGGGTGGTTCTCCTTGTTG
Organism: Cupriavidus sp. FW305-27; assembly: GCF_058787995.1. NCBI lineage: Bacteria > Pseudomonadati > Pseudomonadota > Betaproteobacteria > Burkholderiales > Burkholderiaceae > Cupriavidus > Cupriavidus sp. FW305-27. The sequence goes on along the minus strand of NZ_JBYTAG010000111.1, from coordinate 3,527 downwards.
CTTGGTCGTGGTTCGGTGCAGGTGCGGAAACTTACTGCGGCTTCTTCAGCGCGTCGGCGGAGGCGTCGCCCAGCTTGCTGCCGCCGTCGCAGTCGAGGATGGTGCCGGTGACGTAGTGCGCGTTGTCGCTGCTCAGGTACATCGCGGCATCGGCGATATCGTCCTTGGTGCCGTAGTCGCGCAGCGCCAGGCGGGCCTTGTAGCGCGCCTCCATCTCGGCCGTGGGCGCCAGCCGCGCCATGCCTTCGGTGTCGGCGATCGGGCCGGGCGAGATGCCGTTCACGCGCACGCCGGCCGGGCCCCACTCCATCGCCAGGCACTTGATCAGCATGTTGATGCCGGCCTTGGCGGCGCAGGCATGGGCCTGGAACATCATGGCGTTGACCGCCTGCGGCGCGGTGATCGCGATCAGCGATGCACCCGGCTTGGCCAGGTGGTCGAAGCTGGCGCGGAACACGTTGAAGGTGCCGAGCAGGTCGATATCGACCACCGTCTTGAAGGCATTGGCCGACATGCCGACCACGGGCGCGAGGAAGTTGCCCGCGGCGCCGGAGATCACCACGTCGATCGGTCCCAGTTTGTCCTGGGCGCGTGCGAAGGCCGCTTCCACTGCGGCATAGTCGCGCACGTCGGCGGCCATGCCGATGGCGGTGCCGCCGGCCGCGGTGATGGTGTCGGCGGCGGCCTGGATGCGCTCGGCGGTGCGGCTGATCAGCGCCAGCTTCGCCCCGGCGCGCGCGAAGCCGTGCGCGATGCCGAGGTTGATGCCGGAGGAGGCGCCGGCGACGAATATGGTCTTGCCGGCAAAGGCGTCGGGGCGGAAGGCACTGGGCATGGGAAGTCCTCTCGATCGATGGTCATGCGATGCGGGCCGCGATCCGGCGTCAGGCAGGACCGTGGCGTTGCGAAATGCAGGGGAGAGCTAGCGCCGGCGGCGTGGCTGCAGCGCAGGTATCGCGCGATGGCGCATGACGGTCTCCATGTTTCTGTTCTGGTGTGCGTCCGCCCCGGATCCTGCGGGGGGCGGCGCCGGCCTCTGGCTCGGGCCTCCGGCATCCTAACCCGAAGCCGGGATTCGATCTCACGTATTGCCGGCAATGCCGGCCGCCGCGGACGCAACTATGGCGGCGCCGGGAATGCCTTCCGGGCGCTGCAACTAGCTGGCGGGAAAGGAAAAAACGGGTGCGGGACTGCGTCGCGGCCAGGCGGCGGGACAGGGCGCCATTCCGCAGCGCAAAACCCAGTCCTCAGAAAAAAGAAAGCCCGCACACCGTTGCAGCGTGCGGGCGGCCTTCCGACGATGAGGTGCCGGAAGGCAGAGTGCTCATGAAGTGCGCCCCCGCGTCTTCATGGCGGGGTCAAGTGTGCGCGCGGGCGGCAGTGGCCGCTTTGACTCACGTCAAGCAGACGCCTACGCGAGCAGCGCGGTCACCAGGTCCTTGCCGCGCGACACCGGCGCGGTTTCCTCGAAATGCAGCGCACCTTCCACGTGGCCCAGGTGGTCCACCATCAGCGTGACGGCCCGCTCGACATCGCCGGCACGGGCGGCCTCGATGAATTCGCGGTGCTCGTCCGACGAGCAGGCCGCGTCGCGGCGCGACTGGTACAGCATGGTGATGACCGCGCTGCGCGTCGACAGCTCGCGCATCATCTCGGTCAGCACGCCGTTGCCGACCACCTCGGCCAGCACGATATGGAAGTCGCCCAGCAGCCGGGTGCGCACCTGCGCATCGTTGCCACCCAGCGCCTTGCGTTCGGCCGCCAGGTGGCGGTCGATGCGCTTGTAGTCGGCCGGGGTCGCCTTGGCAACGAACTCGCGCGCCAGCGCCGCTTCCAGGATGCGGCGCACCGCGAAGACCTCGCGCGCCTCCTCGGCGCTGGGCTTGGCCACGAAGGCACCCTTGTCGGGCACGATCTGGATGACCTTGTCCTTGGACAGCATCAGCAGCGCCGCGCGCACCTTGGTGCGGCTGACGCGGTAGACACTGGCCAGGGCCTCCTCGCGCAGCTTGGTGCCGGGCGGCAGGCGGTGCGAAACGATGGCCGCGACAATGTCTTCGGCGATCGCTTCGGCGGTCATGTCAGGATCGATATGCTCGGGCATGGCAGCGCACTTGCGCAGGGGCTGCGCGGTTGGGGAGATGGCGTGATTCTATCGCCCCGGCGCAGGGACCGGAGAACCGGCGGTAACGCCGTCCTCCGCCATCGCGGCCAGGCCAGCATCCAGGTCGGTCGCCTCGATGGCGCCGTTGAGCACGCCATGGGCCCGTTCGCGGTCGATATCCTTCTCCCAGGCGGCCACCACCACGGTCGCCACGCAGTTGCCGATCAGGTTGCCCAGTGCACGCGCGATGCCGATGAACCAGTCCACCGACAGCACCAGCACCAGCCCGATGGCGGGAATCGCCGGGTGTGCCGACAGCGTCGCGGCCAGGATCACGATGGCCGAGCCGGGGATGCCGTGCGCGCCCTTGGAGGTGACCAGCGCCACCGCCAGGATGCCGAGCAGGTCGCCCATCGCCAGCGGCGTGTTGGTCGCCTGCGCGATAAAAACCGCGGCCAGCGTCAGGTAGATCGAGAACGCATCCAGGTTGAACGAGTAGCCGGTCGGGATCACCAGGCCCACCACCGACTTCTTGATGCCCATGAACTCCAGCTTCTTCATCACCTGCGGCAGCACGCTGTCGGACGAGGCCGTGCCCAGCACCACCAGCAGCTCGGCGCGCAGGTAGCGGATCAGCTTGATCACCGAGAAGCCGCACACGCGCATGATGGTGCCCAGCACCACCAGCACGAACACGATCACCGCGCCGTAGAACAGGAATACCAGGAAGCCGAGCTGCTTGAGCGAGCCGATGCCGTACTTGCCCACGGTGAAGGCCACCGCGCCCAGCACGCCCAGCGGCGCCAGCTTGATGATGAAGCCCATCATCTTGAACAGCGTATGCGAGAAGGTGTCGATCAGCCTGACCAGCGGCCGGCCCGGCTCACCCACCAGAGACAGCGCGCAGCCGAACAGGATCGACACCAGCAGCACCTGCAGCACGTCGCCGTTGGCAAAGGCGCCGAACACGGTATTGGGGATCAGCTTGAGCAGGAAGTCGACCGTGCCCTGGTCCTTCACCTTGGTCGCGTTGTCGATAAATCCGGCGATGGCCGACGCATCGAGCGAACGCGGGTCGACATTCATGCCGACGCCGGGCTGGAACACATAGGCCAGCAGGATGCCCAGCGCCAGCGCGATGGTGGTGACGATCTCGAAGTACACCACCGCCTTGATGCCGACGCGGCCGACCTTCTTCAGCTCGCCGGCGCCGCAGATGCCGGCCACCACCACGCAGAACACGATCGGGCCGATCAGCATCTTGATCAGCTTGATAAAGGCATCGCCAAGCGGCTTGAGCTTGGCGGCGAATTCAGGGAATGCCAGGCCGAGTGCCGTGCCAATTACCAGGGCAATCAGCACCTGGCCAAACAGCGAACGGGTGAAGCGGATGTGCAAACGGGGCTGGGGGGCGCCGGGGCGG
>NZ_JBYTAG010000110.1:0-14500 GCF_058787995.1 Cupriavidus sp. FW305-27 | reverse complement strand
ATCAGGTCGCCCATGTGCAGGGGGGGGCGGGGCGGCAGTGCCGGGGCGGCGGCAAGCCGTGCCCGCATGGCTTCCAGTTCCTTGTCGGTGACCAGCGACTTCGTTGCGCGAGGCAGCGCATCGCGAATCAGGCCGATCGCCGTGGCCTGGTCGTTAGCATTCCTGACGGCAAGTGCCAGGGAGATCCGCTGGCCGCGGTTCGCCAGCGTACGGATCAGGAACATGACCGCGTCCACCATGCCCCAGGCCAGGTTGCAGCCCAGCGCGGCATGCATCATGGTGCGGCTGGCATCCGGGCCACCCGTGCCGCTCGACACCGCGCCGACAAAAGTGAGCGCCATGAACAGGCCGAAGCACATCTCGGAGACGCGATCCACGACGTCCAGCACCGGCTCCCGTGTCTGAGCATCCTCCGGCGGCACGGTCGCGCCGGCATGGATCGTCGTCCTGGGTGAATCGGGCATGGCGGACTCCCGAAAGCTGCGTCGATGATCGGATGGGCGATAGGGGCTGTGCTCGTGGGAGCGAGGGCGACTGTGCCTGCCTGGCCCGTCGTCCTGTGGACAAGTATGCGCGCCAGCGGCAAATATGCCAGGCGAGCATTCCTTGATTGGCGTGATGAACCACGGTTTTCCGGGGGAGGGTAGAAAACGTGGGCAAACGCCGGGCAACAAAAAACCCAGAGAGCTTGCGCTGTCTGGGTTTCCTGGCAACTTAGGCAGTTGCTGGCCATTTGTCTGGTGGGTGGTACAGGGATTGAACCTGTGACCCCTGCCGTGTGAATCGGAATCGTTGCCCTTACGTTACAAGAGGTTAGCAAAAAGTCCTTTGCAAAACAAGAGTTTACGTTAGCGCTCGTTAGCAGATGTGAGTTCACATTAGTTTTCCGCGCGTGGCGCTTTTGTGGCATGCCGCATTCCCCCTCATTTTCTGACCACGTTGCTATAGGAAGCCCAAATAGCCGGACTACGACCGCTCATAGTGATGCTGAGGCCACACAAACTAGCCTGCCTCTAGCCAGCGCGCTTGGCCAGCGTGGCCCTACTCTTACGGCGGCCACCGGCTTGCAGCGAAAGAGGCCTGGTTTGCCGCTGCTCGATCGACCTTCTGCAAGCGCCATGGCCGAGGCCATGGGCTCCATGAATATCGAACGCCAAGAGGCGTACGACCTGGCAACTAAATGTGGTCGTAGCCTCATCATCTTGCGTCGTCTTCACCCTGCAGCAGGCATTGCGGAGCCCGCCGAATGGGGGCACATGGCAAAGGCCTTGAAGCCTGCCTTGCTCGCCGGAGGCTGGACGACCGAATCTCAACTTGACAAGGACGTGGTCGCAAGCCTGGGGGGTGGAACGGATTACCTCGCAGTCGAACGGCCGGTTCGGGAAACGCTCGGCTTGTCAGACCCACCGTTCGACAAGGTGGAGCAGGTCTGGCAGGTGAGGGCCGCCGTTGATGCATTCCCTTATTACGGTCATCTCGTCGACGAGGAGGATCTGCAACGCCTCAAGGCGGCTGTTATCCGTGTCCTCGGCCATCATGTCGTCCAACCGACCGCAGACGAAAAGTTTTCGTTTGGCTACCGTGCGCCCGCGGACTACAGCAGTTGGTTGCGCGACGGGCTTGCGTACACGTTAAATCTGTTCGCGGTAATGCCAGACGTTGGAGGCCTTCAATTAAGCGGGACGACCCCTCAGCAATACGTGAACAGCGTCGTCCGTTCGCTTCCAGATTTCGCGATAAACCATCGCTGGATACTCCCCATACTCCCACAGCTGTCAGTCATCGCGGAGGCCGCCCCTGTCCCTTTCCTGGAAGCCCTCGAGAAGAGCCTTGAGGGCGCAGCTGACGATGCTCTGAGCCTGTTCCAAGAATCGGATGGAAACGACTTCCTATTCGCGAAGACGAGCCCTCACGTCTATGTGCTTTGGGCACTGGAGGTACTAGCCTGGGATCCGAGCCATCTGCCGAGAATCACGATGATACTTGGAAAGCTTGCTGCGATTGATCCAAAGGCAAAGTCAAGGAATGGCAATCGACCGTTGAGCTCCCTGAGGCATATCTTTGTTGCTTGGTCACCCAATACTGACGCCGATCTGAACAGGCGCATTAAAGCGATTGATGGACTTATTCGTGCCCAGCCGGACATCGCATGGGACCTGCTGCTGTTGCTGATGCCGCAGTCGCACGATACAAGTTCACCGACTTCGCGTCCGAAGCTTCGTGACACCACTCCGCTCAACCCAGAAATCCTCACGTTCGGCTTGGTCTGGGAGACCGAAGCGAAGTGCCTAGACCGAGTTCTCGCATTGGCACAAGGGCGAGAGGACAGAATCGTTGCGCTCGTCGACCACGTGGCGAGCCATCAGGTCGCGAATAGAGCGCGTTTGATGTCAGTGTTTGAGGAGAATTTGAAGGTTTCTGCGAACCCAGAAGGAAGCGCGCTTTGGCACAAGCTTCGTGACTTTGTTGCGCACCATGAGGCATTCCCAGACACGGATTGGTCATTGAAGGGGGAGGAACTCGCGCGGCTTAAAGACCTCGTTGAACGTAACCAGCCTTCCGATGCCGTAGCCCAGGCGCGACACCTTTTCGACGATTGGTTTCCGCGGTTGGGAGCGAATGTGAATACCGCGATCGAGTTTGCAGAGGCAGCTCGTGCCAATGCATTGCGGAAGGTCTACTGCGGAGCCGGCGTGCAAGGGGTATTGCGCCTCGCCAAGAGTGTCAAACTTCCCCGGCAGATGGGCCCAGCATTCGAGAAGCTTGACTTGCCCTTTGACGACGCGGGTCTTCTAATCTTCGACCTTTTGAAAGCCGGCGGCGAATGCTACGACTTGGCTTGCCTCATCTCGGGCGCTCTCCGGAGTAAGGACGGCGATGCCTGGGCGAGCTATTTCGAGGCATTCATTCTTCCCCGGACAAAATCGCTCAAGGATGCCGCGTGGCTACTCGCTAGTTGGCCCGACAAGGCTGAAACCTGGAAATTCGCCGAGCACCTTGGAAAGGAGTTCGCCGAGACCTATTGGCGCGAAGTCGGATCGCTGCCGCTCAACGGGTCAGCAGAAGACATCGCGCTTGCAATTGCGGAGCTCCGCCGAGTAGGCCGAAGCCTCAAAGTTGTGACAACGCTTCATCAACGCGTCAAGGATGTTGACTCGAATACGCTTCTGGAACTCTTGGATGAATCGGTAGAGGAGATTGGTAGCAGTGGAGCAGCATCGACGATGCTGTCGTACGCGGTGAGCGAAGTGTTCCAGACGCTCGCTACTCGTAGCGACGTGACGCCAATTGAAGTGGCGCGTCGTGAATACGTCTATCTACCGTTGATTGAGGGAAGTGTGCAAGGACTTGCGGTGCACGCACTCCTTGCGACCAATCCTTCGGAGTACATGGACATCATCAAGAATGTTTTCCTCAGCAAGGATGAGAAGCCGGTCGAGAAGCCGTCCGAAGAAGACCGCCTTCGAGCCAAGTTGTCGTATCGCCTACTCAGGTCCTTTCACACCGTCCCTGGTGAAGTGGAGGGCGGCGTCGTCGACGAGGCGGCGCTTGGAACGTGGGTGCGCGAGGTCCGAAGGTTGGCGGCAGAGTGCGGCCGCGAAGACATCACGGACGAGTTCATCGGACAGCTTCTTGCTCACGCGAAACCAGACTCGGCGAATGGCACTTGGCCACCGAACCCAATCGCTAACCTTCTTGACGATCTTGCGGCGGATCGAATCGAGCGCGGGATTGAGGTTGAACGATTCAACATGCGGGGGACATATTCCAAAGCGATTGGCGTAGGGGGGGGGCAAGAGCGTGACCTTGCGGCCAGGTATCGCGGTTGGGCGGAGCAGACTAGTTCGCCTCGAACCGCCGCGCTTCTAGAGCGAATTGCAGAAGGATGGGATGCGGACGCACGGCGCGCGGACATTTCCGCGGAGCAGGAGAGGTTGAGGCGCTAAGGCGTTCCAACTCTGCTCAGCCAACCGAACGGCGACGCGAGCCGGTGCTGGCTGCGGCTTCGGATGTCCGCAGTCTCCTTGCAGACGTGACATTCGCCTCGCCGATGCATTACCACCTCGATGATCGCAATGGGGGAGGACTATGAATTCGACCTCAACCGCGAGAGGCAGCAACCGGCCAGGTACGGCCACTCGCGGCCATGCGTCGAACGGCCGTACAGTGCTACACAGCGGTCAGAAAGGGCAGCTTCATTGCCGAAAGCACCGAAACCGTAGCAAGCACGTCATGCTCTATCAATGGGGACGCCGCATTTCCGATCTGGTTCGGCATGCTTACAACCAGACCACAACAAAACAGGCTCTCTGCAGTTGAATATTGACAACAACTGGTCGCAAGCTGCGCATGACCCGGACGCGCTGCAGGCGGAGTTGGCCCCGGCGCAGCGCTGGGCCGAACGCGCCGAGGCCGAGGCGGTGCTGGCGCGCCAGCTGCCGGCAGAACTGCGCAGGGCCGCCCGAGCGAGACGGTGGGCGGCTACGGCGACCAACATTTCCGTCTGTAACACACTGTGGCGCACCGCTTTCGCTAACTCAGGCACGTCCCGTTCAACGGTAGCGGCTGTTCGCCCGAGGTCCACCAGGCAAGAAATAGCGCCTGCACTGCATCCTTGTCCACGGCGTCATAGGTGGTGATACGCCACCGTGGAGCAGTGTCCTTGTCGACGATCAGCGCGCGAACGCCTTCGATGAAATCCCCTTGCGAGAAGGTGTTGACCACCACCGCCAGCTCCATGCGGAAGCAGTCGGCGAGGTCCATGCGCCGGCCGCGCAGCAGCAGTTCGCGCGTGGCACACGCCGACAGCGGCGAGCGCGTACGCAGCACGTCGATGGTGCGCGTGGCCCAGGCGGTGTAGCGCGGGTCGTCCTGGCACGCCAGGCCGGCGAGGATTTCCGGCAGCGTGGCATGCGCGGGGAAGTGGCGCATCAGCGCGGGCAGCACCTGCAGCAGCGGTGCGTCGGCGGCGCTCGTCACGGGTTCGCGCACCAGCGCTTGGCGCAGGTCGGCGAGCACGTCGCGGCCCCACGCGATGCCGGCCAGTGTCTGCTCCAGCGTGGCCAGCGTGCCGCTGTCGACGGCGGCATCGGCCAGGCCGCACAGCAGTGCGTCGGCGGCGCCGATGGTGACGCCGGTCAGGCCGAGATACAGCGCCAGCTGCACCGGTAGCTTCGACAGGAAGTGGCTGGCCCCGACATCCGGCACCAGCCCGATGCCGGTCTCCGGCATGGCCACGCGCGAGCGCTCGGTGACGATGCGCAGGTGCGCCGCCTGCGCCAGCCCCATGCCGCCGCCCATGACGACGCCGTCCATCAGCGCCACCAGCGGCTTGGGATAGCGATGCAGGCGGTAGTCCAGCGTGTATTCGTCGATAAAGAAGCGCCGGTGCAGCGGCGTACCGTCGCGGTAGCTGTCGTACAGCGCGCGGATATCGCCGCCGGCACAGAAGGCCTTTGGACCCGCGCCGCGCAGCACGACGGCGCGGATAGCGCCGTCCTGCGCCCACGCTTCTAGCTGCGCGCCCAGCGCGATGATCATCCGGTACGACAGCGCATTGAGGTGGCGCGGCCGGTTCAGCGTGGCAATGCCGACGCCGTTGACGACGTCAAACAGAACCTCGGGCTCGGCGGCATCCTGCGTGCCGGCCTTGCGCCGCGAGATGGCCGGTTCGGTCAGGCGCATGGCGGGCTCCTAGGCGTTGCGCCATTGCGGCGCGCGTTTCTCGAGGAAGGCGTTGACGCCTTCGCGCTGGTCGGCGCCGTCGAACAGGTCGACAAAGCGCTCGCGCTCCAGGGCCAGTGCTGCCTGGCGCGGCACGCCCTGACGTGCCAGGTGCACCAGCTGCTTGCTGTAGGCGGCGGCGCGCGGGCTGACCTTGCCGGCGCGCTGCGCCATCTCCAGCGCGGTGGACAGCGCCTGTCCGCGGGGCACTACTTGCTCGACCAGGCCGATGCGCAGCGCGGTGGCCGCGTCGACGCGTTCGTTGGTCAGGATCATGCGCTTGGCCCAGCCTTCGCCGACCAGCCACGGCAGCGTCTGCGTGCCGCAGCCGCACGGCAGCAGGCCCACGGCGGCTTCGGGCAGTGCCATCTGCGCGTGTTCCTCGGCGATGCGGATATCGCAGGCCAGCGCGCATTCCAGGCCGCCACCCATCGCGTAGCCGTTGATGGCGGCGATGACCACGGGGCGCGCGTTCTGCAGCGCTTCGAAGGCACTGCCGAACTGCTGCGCCATCGCGCGCGCATGGGCACGATCACCGTCGGCGAAGCCGTTCAGATCGGCGCCGGCGCTGAAGAATTTCTCGCCAGCACCGGTGACAACAACGGCGCGAATCTCGGGGTTGGCGTCGATCTTCGCCACCAGATCGCGCAGCTGCTGCAGGCCGTCGGCGGTGAAGGCGTTAGCGGGCGGTCGGCTCAGCGTCAGCGTGGCGACGTGGCCATCGAGGGCGAATTCGATCATGGCTGGCGCTTCTTGTCGGTGGCGGACAGGTACTGGCGGATCACGCCGGAGAAATCGAGCTGGCCTTCGCCGGCGTGGCTCATGGCCTGGTAGACCTGCTGTGCCAGCGTGCCCAGGAACAGCGGCTGCTTCACGCTGCGTGCGGCATCGGCGGCCAGGCCCAGATCCTTGAGCATCAGGTCGGCGCCAAAGCCACCGGTGTAGCCACGGCCGGCCGGGGCGGTCTCAATTACCCCGGGGTAGGGGTTATAAGTGTCAGACGACCAGCAGCGCCCGGTCGAGGTATTGACGATACCGGCCAGCACGTTGGCGTCGATGCCGAGCTTCACGCCCAGCGCCATCGCTTCGGACACGCCGATCATCGAAATACCCAGGATCAGGTTGTTGCAGATCTTGGCGACCTGGCCGGTGCCAGTGCCGCCGCAGTGGACCAGGTTGCGGCCCATGCTGGCCAGCACGGGGCGCACCTGAGCGAACAGGGTTTCGGTGGCACCGACCATGAAGGTCAGCGTGCCGGCCTGAGCGCCGCCGGTGCCGCCGGAGACGGGGGCATCGGCCAGAGAATTGCCGTGCGCCTCGGCGGCGGCGGCCAGCTCACGCACGGTGGCCGGATCGATGGTGCTGGAATCGACCAGCGGCACGCCCGGGCGCACGCCGGCGAGCACGCCGTCTTCGCCAAGGTAGGCGCCGCGCACGTGTGCGGCGGCGGGCAGCATGGTGATGACAAAATCCGCTTCCGCCACAGCCTTGCGCGCGGTGTCTGCGCTGGCGGCGCCGTCGGCGCATAGCGCGGCGACGGTGGCGGCATTGAGGTCGAACACGGTCAGGGTATGGCCGGCCTTGAGCAGGTTGCGCGCCATGGGCGCGCCCATGTTGCCCAGGCCGATGAAGGCGATATGCATGGGGGTCTCCTTCGTGATAGGTCTCAACTTGTGCTTGTCTTACCTCCCTCTCCGCTTGCCGGAGAGGGAGGAAGCCGTTCTCACTTCAAGCTGATCGTCGTATTCACTCCGTCACTCACTGTCGCGTCATCGAACCACCGCGCCGTCACAGTCTTGGTTTGCGTATAGAACTGCACCACCTGCTTGCCGTACGGCCCCAGGTCGCCCAGCTTGGAGCCGCGCGAACCGGTGAAGCTGAAGTAGGGCACAGGCACCGGGATCGGGATGTTGATGCCGACCTGGCCGACATCGATCTCGCTCTGGAACTTGCGCGCCGCGGCGCCGCTTTGCGTGAACAGGCCAACGCCGTTGCCCATCGGATTGCGGTTGATCAGCGCAATGGCTTCGTCCAGCGAGTCGACTTCAAGCACCACCACCACCGGACCAAAGATCTCCTGCGTATAGATTGACATGTCGGTGTTCACGCCGGAGAAGATGGTCGGGCCGACGAAATTACCTTTCTCGTAGCCGGGCACCTTGACGTCGCGCCCGTCCAGCAGGAGTGTGGCGCCTGCCTGCACGCCCTCCTCGATGAGGCCCGTAATGCGCGCGTGTGCGGTCTTCGAGATGACCGGTCCGACATCAGTGCCCGCCTCATGGCCGGCGCTCACCTTGAGCAGCTTGGCCTTTTCCACCAGATCTGGCAGCCATTCGCGCGACTGGCCGACCAGCACAACGACGGAGGTGGCCATGCAGCGCTGCCCTGCCGCGCCGAAGCCGGCACCCACCAGTGCGTTGATGGTCTGCTCGCGATTGGCGTCAGGCAGTACTACGGCGTGGTTCTTCGCGCCCATCATGGACTGCACACGCTTGCCATGCTTGCTGCCCAGGTTGTAGACGTGCGTGCCGACATGGGTCGAGCCGACAAAGGAAATTGCCTTCACATCCGGATGGGTGCACAGCATGTCCACTGCGGTTTTTCCGCCATGCACTACGTTCAGGACGCCGGCGGGGAGGCCCGCTTCCATGGCCAGTTCGACCAGTTCCATCGTGGACAGGGGATCCTGTTCAGACGGCTTGAGCACGAAGGTGTTTCCGCACACGATCGCCATGGGGAACATCCACAACGGGATCATGCCCGGGAAGTTGAAGGGCGTGATGCCGGCGCACACGCCGATCGGCTGGCGCAGCGTGTAAGTATCGACGCCACCGGCCACATTCTCCGAGAATTCGCCTTGCTGTAGCGTGCCGATGGAGCAGGCATGCTCCACCACTTCCAGTCCACGAAAGATGTCGCCCTGCGCATCAGGCAGTGTCTTGCCTTGTTCGGCAGTGAGCGTGCGGGCGATCCGTTCGAGATTGCGGCGCACCAGATCCTGGAACTTCAGCATGATGCGCAGGCGCGTGCCGATGGACGTGTGTCGCCAGGTCTGGAATGCGCGCTGGGCCGAGCCGATGGCGGCGTCGATTTCGTCCATGGTGGCGTAGGGTACGCGACCGATGACTTCCTGAGTGGCCGGATTAACGACGTTGCCCCACTCATGGGTATGCGAGTCGACGAACTTTCCGTCGATCAGCAGTTTGGCGGTAGGGACCTGGAGGGTGGCTTGAGGTACGGCAGCGTTCATGAAAAATCTCCGGATAAGGTAATTGAACTCCGTTGTTCCCGAGCAGCCTGCAGGCGTGCAAGGTTTCGGCCGAGTATAGTTATGCAAACAACCATGATGTAGCGATAAATTGGCTGGACGGTTGTGTAAAAATGCATGTCGGTGCGAGCCATCGCAGCCGCCACTGCCGGATCAAGATCCTTCCCATGCAAAAACAACCCGACCTGGTCCCGGGCAAGCTCAATTGGGACGACCTGCGCTTCTTCCTTGAAGTGGCCCGTACCCAGCGCGCCAGCGGTGCAGCCAAGCGCCTGGGTGTCGACTACACGACCGTAGCCCGCCGCATCCGCATACTGGAGGAGGCTATGGGTACGCTCCTGTTCGATAAGTCACGGTCCGGCGGCTTTACGCTCACTGCCGAAGGGCAGCAACTTGTCGCCTACGCAGACGCTATGGAGACCACCGTACAGTCTGCCTGCGATCAGGTGGCCAACACCGGGCATGCCCTTTCCGGTCATGTGCGGATCGGCTCGACGGAAGGCTTTGGCTGTTTTTTCCTGGCGCCGCAGTTGACTCGCTTCCGCGCCGCCCATCCCTATGTCACGGTAGATTTGCTGCCAGTGCCGCATTTCGTCAGCCTGACTAAGCGGGAGGCCGATCTGGCAATTACCATCGAGCGCCCCGACCGAGGGCCATATGTCTGCACGAAGCTTTGCGACTACCAGCTACGACTTTATGCCTCGCGTGAGTACCTTGTGAGCCACCCCGTCATCAAGAGCAAGGCAGACCTCCCCGAGCACGCCTTTGTCAGCTACGTGGATGACCTCGCGTTCAGCAGCGAATTGCTATACCTGGAGCGGACCGTGCCAGGCGCCACGGCCGGGTTACGTACCACTAGCGTAATTGCGCAATATTTCGCCGCGATGCAGGGCGGTGGGCTTGCGATCCTGCCATGTTTCATTGCCGCGCAGCAGCCGGCGCTGGTGCCGGTGTTGCCCGATGAGGTGGTACTGACGCGCGGCTTCTGGTTGTATTGCCGCGAGGATCTGCGCAAGTTGCGCCGCATTACGGTCTTGTGGGACTACCTCCGTGCGGCTGCAGAGGCGAACCGTGCACTCCTGGCCGGGGAGCAGGGGGAAATCCGCTTTGTTGCGGCGATGTGAGGGCGCCGTGCGTAAAGGCAGACAGAAATTCAGAGTTAAAGCGCATCCACAATCGACTTCAGCAGGCCTGGCAGCGCCCTCCATACTTCGCGAGTTGCTGCGGTCAAAGGATGATGTGTAGTGGTCTGGAGAAGCGTGCTCTGCTTGATGCACGGATCCACAATTGGAATGCCACGCAAAATGCCCATCTGTCGCTCAACGGTGATACTGTGCAACGGCAGAACGCTGTAGAGCCCTCCGGTTAAAACTGCTCCTTTGATCGCAGCGGCGGAATCGGCTTCAAGTTGCAGATTTAACAAGACACCATCTCGGTTGCAGTTCTCTTCCAGCAACATACGGAAAGCGTTGGGTCGTGTCATCAATGCAAGCGGTAGCCCTGACAAGGCCTTAAGTTTGCACTCGTCACCGATACTCAAATCGTCGGAACGGGCTATCAGATACATCGAGCTGGTCAGTATGGCTTCTTCCTGCCCGACCGAGCGGTATCGGTTGAATATGCCGACATCTATTCGACCATTCGTGAGCCACTCCTCGATCTCCCCGCTATAACCCTCATAAATGCGTAGGCGGATTCCCGGGTGGTTGTTTCGCCGCCACGAGACCAGTTGTCCGCTCAGGGGAGTCGACCATGCAGGGACCAAGCCAATTGAAACCAGTCCGCTAGGCGAGTGCATCACATTAGCAGCCTCATCAACCATAGCTTGGGCGTCCGAGAGTAGCCCACGCGCACGAGGCAACATCGAAGCTCCAGTCTCCGTTAGCGTCACCCCGCGGCCGGTGCGATGGAATAGGCGTCCGCCGAGTTCGGATTCAAGTGCCGAAAGCTGTCGGCTGAGTGCAGACTGCGCAACCCCAAGCGCCGCAGAGGCCCTGGATAAGCTGCCCAGCTCGGCAATGGTGACAAAGCCCCGCAAAACATCAAAGTCCACGCGTTGGTCTCCCAGTCAAGCCTTGCCAATTCAGTATAGCTGGTTTGCGAGAATTGAGCATTCTGCAATGCTACCGCCTTGCACATAATGAGCCAAAGAAGAAGGGAACAGGGATCATCTGACAGTCCAAAAGCAGCGGGGAGACAAGCCATGCAAAGACGCGATTTCATCACGGCCATCGCGGCCACGATGTTCACAGGCCACGTGTTTGGGCAACCGAGTCGGTACCCGGACAAGCCAATCAAATTACTGGTTGGATTCCCTGCGGGTCAAGCAACTGACATCGTGGCTCGCCTGCTGGCCGAGCGACTAAAGACGCTTGGTCAGCCGGTGGTCGTAGAGAACAAGGCGGGGCAAGGCGGAAGCATCGCACTTGCGGCGCTCGCAAAATCGCCGGCGGATGGCTACACCCTGATGCTTTCCGCGACGGCCTCGCTTGTCGTCAACCCGCATCTGTACAAGACAGTGGGCTATGACACTCTCCGGGATTTTGAACCGGTTGCAACCGTGGCTGACATGCCGATGCTGCTTGTAGCCCATCCATCCGAGCCGTTCAACACCGTGTCCGACATGACGGCGTACGCAAAGGCGAACCCCGGGCGATTGAAGTACTCCTCCTCCGGTAATGGAACGCTGTCCCACCTCGGTATGGAAGTGCTCAAACGTCAGGCAGGAATCGACATGCTACATGTGCCGTACCAGGGAAGTACCCGTGCAATGACGGATCTTCTAGCCGGCAACATCGATCTGGGTCTTGACACCGTGGCGGTTACCTTGCCCCACATCCAAAGCAAGCGCCTGAAACCCCTAGCCGTATCAAGCGACTCTCGACTAGCACTTTTGCCGCAAGTTCCAACCCTTGCCGAGGCCGGCATGGCGGGTGCAGCGTTTAGTCCGTGGCTCGGACTGGTGGCGCCAAAGGGAACTCACCAAGACATAGTCCTCCGACTCAGCGAACAAGTGGTTAACACTGTCAAAGATCCCGCATTCGGCGAGCGGTTGCGCACACTTGGCGCAGTGCCCCGGCCCGGAAACTCAGACGCCTTAAGCGCCATTCTGAAACGTGAATTCGCATTGTGGGGCAAAGTTGTGCGTGACTCGGGAGCGCGCGTGGAATGACTGGAATCGGAAGGGCGCACCACGGTAAAGGCCCCCCGCCACTAATGGCAGCAATATTGCTCAACGGTGTACTTTGCGTGCCAGCAAAGGCCAATATCGAGAGGCAACAGAGATGAACAAGGCTACGAGCAAATCAGAACCCACGCTAAAGCGCGCCCCCGGCGGCCCATTGTTAGGGGTGAAGGTACTCGACATATCGACAGTCGTTGCAGCGCCATTTGCCGCCGGACTACTGGCCGACTACGGTGCCGACGTCATCAAAGTCGAAATGCCGGGCGCGGGAGACCATATCCGCCACATGCCACCTCACAAGGAAGGTATCTCGCTGTGGTCGAAGGTCACTAACCGAAATAAAAAGGGCGTCACACTTGACCTTCGCACGGCGGAAGGGAAGGAAATTTTCGAACACTTACTGGCAAGTCAGGATGTCCTGGTGGAGAACTTTCGACCTGACACGCTCGAGCGCTGGGGTCTTGGCAAAGATCGCCTTTTCGAAATCAATCCACATCTGATAATTCTCCGCATCACTGGATTCGGCCAGACGGGCCCATATCGCGATCGACCGGGCTTCGCCCGAATCTTTGAGTCAATGTCTGGTTTCGCCTATCTCTGTGGGCGGCCCGATGGACCTCCTATGTTTTCCGGATATCCCATTTCAGATGCGCTAGCTGGTGTGTTTGGAGCGCTGTCGGTCTCGGCTGCGCTAGTTCACCGAAATGCAACGCCTGGGCGACCGGGCCAGGAAATCGATCTGTCGGCAACAGAAGCGATGTTTCGAGCAATGGATTTTCTGGCAGTTGAGTACGACCAACTCGGTGTGGTACGCGAACGTACCGGCAATCTCAATGCCTACTCATCGCCGAGCGATGTGTATTCCACGCGGGACGGAAAGTGGATTGGTCTCGCAGTCAGCGCGCCGCCTGTGTTTGCTAGGTTCGCAAAGGCATTGAATCGACCAGACCTCCTCGTAGACCCACGATTCAATACGAACGTTGCGCGCTTGGAGAATCGCGGGGAAATTGAAGCGATCGTTCGCCAATGGTTTATTGAGCGAACCGAAGTCGAGATTGCGTCCATCCTGACGGAGCATGACGTGAGCTTTAGCCGAGTGAATTCCATAGAGGATGTCTTTAACGACGCGCATTTCAAGGCTAGGGAAGCCATCGTGGCTGTCGAAGACTCAGATTTTGGAAGTGTTCATATGCAAAATGTGGTGCCGCGCTTTTCAGCTACGCCCGGATGTGTCTGGCGAAGCGGCCCTGGTCAAGGTGAGCACAATGATGAAATCCTCACTCAACAGGTAGGCTTGACGCCCGACAAAATTGCCGAATTGAAGATGAAAAATGTGATTTAGGTGTCAGGAACCCGCGAGATGTCCGAGGAAAGCCGAATAGGTATGAACAGACCACAGTGGCAAAGGAGCGGCGAAGAACCGGACTATCGATTTACCCTTGCAAACGAACGCACGTTTCTCGCTTGGGTTCGCACCGCCCTCGCTGTCTTGGCCGGGGGCATTGTACTCGACCAGTTCTCCAGTCACATGGAACCGAAACGCGTCTTAGGAATAGTCGCGATCGCGCTGTCGTTGTTGGCAGCGGGAATGGCAGGATCTGCATACTTCCGCTGGAAGGGAAATGAAATTGCGATGCGCCATCGCGGTCCACTTCCTTCCTCGGTAGGCATTCCTCTGCTGAGTGTAGCGATTAGCTGCGTCGCGATTGTGCTCACCGTCGGACTGCTGGCTAAGCTACAGTGAACGGCGATCCCGGGGTTCAGCCGGAGCGCACAGGACTGGCATGGAGGCGTACAGCGCTTTCCATGTTGCTAAATGGCGCCCTGCTCGTACGTTCTGCAATGGAAGCACAATCAGTGGTACTACGGTGTGTGTCTGCGCTTGTGGTTGTGGGGGCATTGTTTATGTATGCGATGAGCTGGTATCGCGATCGCTCGCTCATGCGTGTGGCGGTTCCACGTTCACCGCATGCCGCGATCATGCGCACCGTCGTCAGCACTGTCTTGTTTGCTTGCTTGGCAGCCGTCATCGCCATCGATAGCCGATAGACATGCGCCGCGCCGGAGTGTGCCATCGGAGAATCTGACCGAGATGCGCCTGTTTGTGTACCACGATCCGGTCGGGCGCTATCCTGCGCTGTCGTGGTGGGTCTGACTGGCGGCTTGGCGTCGTGCGATTGCCCAAGCACCCTTGCCTGTATTTTTCGCAGTATGAGGTTACTAAACGCTACGGCGCAGGCCTCAGCCTGAACCGCCCCGGTTTTCGTGGAGGCCCCTTGGCTTGAGTCAGGCCGACATGGCCTGCTGCTCAAGTTGGCAATAGT
>NZ_JBYTAG010000109.1:0-14758 GCF_058787995.1 Cupriavidus sp. FW305-27 | reverse complement strand
CCTCTTCCCCCCGCACCCGATGAAAGCCAGCATGCTTGCCAAGCTCGACCAACTGGCCGAGCGACTCGATGAAGTCAACGCCCTGCTCGCGCGCGAAGACGCGACCGCGAAGATCGACCAGTACCGCAAGCTCAGCCGCGAACATGCCGAGTTGTCGCCGGTGGCCGAGCAGTACGGCCAGTACCGCCAGGCGCAGGACGACCTGGCCACCGCGCAGGCGCTGCTGGACGATCCGGAGATGAAGGACTTTGCCGCCGACGAGATCGCCAGCGCGCGCGCGCGGCTGGAAGCCCTGGAAGCGAGCCTGCAGCGCCTGCTGCTGCCCAAGGACCCGAACGACGACCGCAACCTGCTGCTGGAAATCCGCGCCGGCACCGGCGGCGAGGAAAGCGCGCTGTTCGCCGGCGACCTGCTGCGCATGTACACGCGCTATGCCGAACGCCAGCGCTGGCAGGTCGAAGTGATGAGCGAATCGGAATCGGACCTGGGCGGCTACAAGGAAGTGATCGTGCGCATCGCCGGCGATGCGGCATTCTCCAGGCTGAAGTTCGAATCCGGCGGCCACCGCGTGCAGCGCGTCCCGGCGACCGAGGCACAGGGGCGCATCCACACCTCGGCCTGCACGGTCGCGGTGATGCCCGAAGCCGATGAAGTGGGCGAGGTCGAGATCAACCCGGCCGACCTGCGCATCGACACCTTCCGCGCCTCGGGCGCTGGCGGGCAGCACGTCAACAAGACCGATTCCGCGGTGCGCCTGACCCACCTGCCGACCGGCATCGTGGTCGAGTGCCAGGACGACCGCAGCCAGCACCGCAACAAGGACAAGGCGATGAAGGTGCTGGCGGCCCGCATCAAGGACATGCAGACGCGCGCCGCCCAGGCGAAGGAGGCCAGCACGCGGCGCAACCTGATCGGCTCGGGCGACCGCAGCGACCGCATCCGCACCTACAACTTCCCGCAGGGGCGCGTGACCGACCACCGCATCAACCTGACGCTGTACAAGATCGACATGATCATGGACGGCGACATGGATGAGCTGCTGTCGGCACTGGCTTCGGAACACCAGGCTGATCAGCTTGCTGCACTTGGCGAAGAGTCGTAAGCACCACAAAATGTCGTGCAACCGGCCTTCCGCCCCGAACACCGCGTAAAGTCGCCGATATCTTTGTATTTCTTGTAAATGCTTGAAACAGCACTGGTAGGGGTAAGGCGGCTGTCTATAATCGATTTCGACCGGCAAACGGAGAATGGTGCCGGGTAGTCACTCCCGAGAACATACCTAGGACGAAATCATGAAAAAACTGCTCGCGCTGTTGATGATCACCGCGGCCATGGCCGCTTGCAGCAAGAAGGAAGAAGCTCCGCCTGCCGCCTCGAACGCCGAGAGCGCCATGCAAAGCGCCGCTGAATCCGCCAAGGCCGCCGCCAGCGATGCCGCCGCTGCCGCCAGCAACGCCGCAGACGCCGCCAAGGCCGCCGCCAGCGGTGCCGCAGCCGACCTCTCGGCCGCCGCCGACAAGGCCAAGGCAGAAGCCGGCAGCGCCATGGCAGACGCCAAGCAGGCCGCCAAGGATGCCGTCAACACGGGTGCCGACAAGGCCAAGGACGCCGTCAATAAGTAATCGTCCCGGCGGGGGCATTGCGCCGCCCGCCGTCGATGAGCGGTACACTGGCGGCAAGCTGGAAGTCCCGCCCCAAAGCCCCGCCAGGCCTTTGCGCCGGTGGGGTTTTTTGTAGCCGGCAAAAGAACCGTCCCCTCCCTTTCGATGTCTTCCCCAAACTCTGCCGCGCTGCCGGCGACCCCCACGCTGCGCGAAGCCCAGACCCTCGCCGCCATGGCCGGGCTGCCTGCCCTGGAAGTGCGCATGCTGCTGACGCATGTCACCGGCCTGAGCCGCACCCAGCTGATCACCCGCGACACCGACACCCTCACCATCGCCCAGCGCGACGCCTTTGCCACGCTGCTGGCGCGGCGGCTGGCGGGTGAGCCGATGGCCTACCTGATCGGCGAGCGCGAGTTCTTCGGCCGGAAGTTCCGGGTCACGCCTGACGTGCTGATCCCGCGGCCCGATACCGAAGTCGCCGCCGAAGCCTCGCTGGCGCGGCTGGCCGAGGTGCCGCAGCCGACCGTGCTGGACCTGGGCACAGGCTCGGGCATCCTGGCCGTGACGCTGGCGCGCGAGCGCCGGGATGCGCAAGTCTGGGCCACCGACATCTCGCCCGGCGCGCTGATGGTGGCGCAGGACAACGCCAGCGCGCTCGGCGCCGACCGCATCCACTTCCTGGTGTCTGACTGGTACGCGGCGCTGCCGCCAGGCCTGCGCTTTCACCTGATCGTCAGCAATCCGCCCTACATCGCCGCGGGCGACCCGCACCTGGTCGAAGGCGACCTGCGCTTCGAACCGATCGACGCGCTGACCGACCACGACGACGGCCTGTCCGACCTGCGGGCCATTGTCAGCGGTGCCGGCGCCCGGCTGCTGCCTGACGGCTGGCTGCTGATGGAGCATGGCTACGACCAGGCGCAGGCCACCCGCCAGCTGCTGGAGGACACCGGTTTCACCGAGATCTTCACCGCCCGCGACCTGGCCGGCCTGGAACGCTGCACCGGCGGGCGCTGGCAAGGCGCCCGGCCCGGCGGCACCACTGCCGGTCACTGAAGCCCGGCGGCGATTCCGGTAAAATCGCCGTCAGATCCCCGCCCCGCGGCCCCGGGGCTGGGCGGGGGGGCGTCCCATTCTCCCCAGGCGGCGCCCGCGACACGGCATCGCCCCACTGAAAAGCAAACCATGAGCGACGTGCAGCAAAAGATCGATCAGATCGTCAAGGGCAACCCGGTAGTCCTGTTCATGAAGGGCACCGCGCAATTCCCGATGTGCGGCTTCTCGGGCCGCGCCATCCAGATTCTGAAGGCCTGTGGCGTGGACGCGCCGACCACGGTCAACGTGCTGGATGACGAAGGCATCCGCCAGGGCATCAAGGAATACGCCAACTGGCCGACCATTCCGCAGCTCTACGTGAACGGCGAGTTCATCGGCGGCTCGGACATCATGATGGAGATGTACCAGAACGGCGAACTGCAAACCCTGCTGAAGGGCTGAGTTCCTTTATGTCCGTGACTGGCGGCACACCCAAACGGCTGATCGTCGCCATCACGGGCGCCACTGGTGCCATCTACGGCGTGCGCCTGCTGCAGGTGCTGCGCGCGGCGCCCTCGGTGGAAACCCATCTGCTGATTTCGCCGGCCGGCGTGATGAACCTGCAGCACGAGCTGGACATCAGCCGTGCCGAGGTGGAGGCGCTGGCCAGCGTCGTGCACAACGTGCGCGACATCGGCGCGACCATCGCCAGCGGCTCGTTCCGCGCACAGGCGATGGTGGTCGCCCCCTGCTCCATGCGCACGCTGGCGGCGATTGCGCACGGCCTGTCCGACAACCTGATCACGCGCGCCGCCGACGTCACGCTCAAGGAGCGGCGCAAGCTGGTGCTGATGGTGCGGGAAACGCCGCTGAACCTTGCGCACCTGCGCAATATGACGGCGGTGACGGAAATGGGCGGGATCGTATTCCCGCCGGTGCCGGGCTTCTACCAGAAGCCGCAAAGCATTGCCGAACTGGTCGACCATACGGTCGGGCGCGTGCTCGACCTGGTGGATTTGCCGGAGATCGGCCAGACGCTCGCGCCCAGCTGGGGCGGGCTGAACGCCCGGGCCGGCGACGCGGCCGGCAACTGAACTGCGGCCGGCGCGCAGCCTCTCTCTACGCGCCGGCATCCTCGCGCATTGTCGTGCCAACCGCGCTCATTACCAGCGGCGGTAGCCCCGGCCATAGTAGCCATGGCCATAGTAGCCGCCATAGCCGCCGTAGTAGTACGGCCGCGGTGCCACCACCACCGGCGCGGGCGCCACGTACACCGGCGCAGGGCCGACCGCGGGACCGGCAGGCGTGGGATAGACGGCGCAGCCGCCCAGCAGGGTGACGGATGCCGCAGCGGCAGCCAGTCCAATCGTCAGCATTCTCATCATTCGTCCTTGGGGTCGGAACGGGCATGTGCCTGCCCTGCTGACGTTATACGGGCAGAAAGCGTAATACGGCGTCAAAGGCGTGTAAGGCTTGTTACAGTTCCCTACGCGCCCTGTAACACGCCCAGGGATGCCGTCAGATCTCGAACCGTATCCCCTGCGCCAGCGGCAGCGAATCGCCATAGTTGATCGTGTTGGTGGCGCGGCGCATATAGCCCTTCCACGCATCCGATCCCGACTCGCGGCCCCCGCCGGTTGCCTTTTCCCCGCCGAAGGCGCCGCCGATCTCTGCACCGCTGGTGCCGATGTTGACGTTGGCGATGCCGCAGTCGCTGCCTGCCGAGGACAGGAAGCGCTCGGCCTCGCGCATCGATTCCGTGAAGATGCACGACGATAGCCCGTGCGGCGAGGCGTTGTTCAGTGCGATGGCCTCATCCAGCGTGGTGTATGGCATCAGGTACAGGATCGGCGCGAAGGTTTCGGTCAGCATGGTGTCGTGCTGGGCGTCGGTCATCACCAGCGCGGGCCGCACGTAACAGGCATGCGGGTAGCGGTCGGCCAGCAGCCGTTCGCCGCCGGTGACGATATTGCCCTGCGCGCGGCAGGCGGCCAGCGCATTGGCCATGGCATCGCCCGCGGCGGTGTCGATCAGCGGGCCGACCAGGGTGCCGTCAGCGAGCGGGTCGCCGACGGGCAGGCGGTCGAACACGGTGATCAGCCGGCTCGCCATGGTGTCCATCAGGTCGGCGTGGATAAAGCAGCGACGCAGCGTGGTGCAACGCTGGCCCGCGGTGCCGGCCGCGGCGAAGGTGATGGCCCGCACCGCCAGCTCGATGTCGGCCGAAGGCGCGACGATGGCGGCATTGTTGCCGCCCAGCTCCAGGATGCTGCGCTTGAAGTGCCCCGCGCAGGCAACGCCGACCTCGCGGCCCATGCGGGTCGAGCCGGTGGCGCTGACCAGCCGCACCGCCGGGTGCGACACCAGGTGGGTGCCCAGCATGCGCCCGCCCGGCAGCACCGCCGAGATGCCGGCGTGCTGCGGCGCCGCCGCGGCGAGCACGCGCTCCAGCAGGCCATGCGCGGCCAGCGCGCACAGGGTGACTTTTTCCGAGGGTTTCCAGATCACGCCGTTGCCGCACACCAGCGCCAGCGCCGCATTCCACGCCCACACCGCCACCGGAAAGTTGAAGGCCGAGATCACGCCGCACAGCCCATACGGATGCCAGGTCTCGCGCATCGCATGCTGCGGGCGCTCGGAGGCAATGGTCAGCCCGTGCAACTGGCGCGACAGCCCGACCGCGAAGTCGCAGATGTCGATCATCTCCTGCACCTCGCCCAGGCCTTCCTGCAGGATCTTGCCGGACTCGAGCGAGACCAGCCGGCCCAGCGCCGGCTTGTGTTCGCGCAGCACCTCGCCGAAGCGCCGCACGATCTCGCCGCGCGCAGGCGCAGGCAGCAGCGCCCAGGTGGTCTGCGCCGCGTGGGCGCGGGCGATCAGCGCATCGGCCTGCGCCGGCGTGCAGGCCGGGACATGGCCGATGGCCTCGCCATCGACCGGCGAGCGGACCGTCACGGCGCCGGCCGGCGTGCCCTCCCGCCACGGCCGCGGCAGGCCCAGCGAATCCCAGCAGGCAGCGAACTCTTGCGCTTTCATATGACGGTCTCCTGGAGCGGATGCTGCGTGTAATGGCGGCCGAAGCGATTGGCAAGGAAGGCGTCCAGCGGCATCGACTCCTGCCGCACGAAGCCGGATTGCGGCAGCGCGCCGGTGGCCACCATGTCCAGCGCGGTGCAGATGCCCGCGGCAGTGGTCAGCTGGATCGCGTTGACATGGCCCCCCTTGCCATCCACCCCGCCGATGCGCGCCGAGAACGAAGCCTGCGTCAGCGGCCCGCGCCCGCGTTCGCCCCCGGCCGGGTAGCCGGTGGCGGTGGCGAACACGATCACCACGTCCTGGTCGGTCACCGGGATGGCGCGATCGAAGATATCGCGCAGCCATTCACGGCGTTCGCGCAGGCGCAGGTCGTTGAGCAGCAGTTTCATCAGCGCGCAATGGCCCGGATAGCGGATGGACTTGTAGTCGACATGGCGCGCGCGGCCGGCCAGCGTCTCGGGCAGCGTGCCCAGGCCGCCAGATGTATTAAAGGCTTCGTACTCGATGCCGTCCAGCGCAAAGCTTTCCAGCCCCTCCAGCGCCGTCAGTTCCACGCGGCGGCCGTCGACGATGGCCTCGCACGGGTTGCAGTACTCGTTGATCAGTCCCTCGGTGCTCCAGGTCAGGTTGTACTTGAGCGCATTGCTGGGGTAGCGCGGCAGCGCGCCAACCCGCATCTGCAGGTCCAGCAGTTCCCCCCCGCCGCGCAGGAAGCGCTGCGCCAGGTCATGCCCGACCACGCCGATAAAGCCCGGCGCCAGCCCACACTGCGGCATCAGCACCGAGCGCGCGCTTTGCGCCAGCTGGCGGATGGCCTGGGTCGCGGCCACGTCCTCGGTCAGGTCGAAGTAATGCACGCCCAGGCGCGCCGCCACCGAAGCCACGCTGATCGCGGCGTGGAACGGCAGCGCGTTGAGCACGGCATCGGCGCCGGCCAGCAGCGCGGCGCAGGTGCCAGGCTCGGTGGGGTCGCCGGCGCGCGCCAGCACGCCGCGCGGCAGGCCGTCGAGGCGCCGTGCGTCATGGTCGACCACGCTGACGCGGTAGTCGCCACTGTCATGCAGCATGGTGGCAATGGTGCGCCCGATCTTGCCCGCGCCCAGCACCGCCACGTGCAGCGGGCGGGTCGCCTTGGGCAGGTCGCGCGGAGCCTGCCGGCCCAGGTTCGAGGCTTGCATGGTGTCTCCGTCCACAAGAAAAGGTTGTCCTGTTGACTGGAGTATGGATAGCCAGCGCGACACAATGAAGCCACAAGAACGACGAAAACCCAGCATAATCGAACGAAACGACGAACCATCCCGACGTAATGACCGAGCTCGACACCACCGACCGGCACCTGCTGTCGCTGCTGCAGGCCAATGCCCGCGAAAGCGCCGCCAACCTCGCCCGGCACCTGGGTATCGCCCGCACCACCGTGGTCGCGCGCATCGCGCGGCTGGAGCGCAGCGGGGTGATTGCCGGCTACGGCGTGCGGCTGGGGCAGCGCATGGAAGACAACGCCATCCTGGCCTATTGCGGCCTGTCGGTGCAGCCCAAGGCCGCGCCCGCGATCCTGCGCGCGCTGCAGCGCCTGCCCGAGATCGAAGAGGTCAATTCGGTCAGCGGCCCGGTCGACTACCTGGTGGCGATCCGCTGCGACACGCACGACCGCCTGGACCGGCTGCTCGACGAGATCGGCATGCTCGACGGCGTCAACCACACCACCACCTCGATCGTGCTCGCGCGCAAGCTCGACCGCCGGCGCGCTGCCGGCTGACGCGGTATGCTGCCAACCCGATCAAGCGTTTGCGGAGCAACAATATGAACAACCCGATCCGTGTCGCCGTGGGCGGCGTGACCGGCTGGGCCGGCGGCGAACTGGCGCGCGGCGTGGCCCATGCGGCCGACATGACCCTGGTGGCCGGCCTGTCGCGCGGCGCCGCCGGGCAGCCTCTGGCGCAGCTGACCGGCCATGCCGATACGCCGGGCGTGGCGGCCGCCAGCATCGAGGCCCTGGGGGAAACGCCCTACGACGTCTATGTCGAATACACCAAGCCGGGCATCGCCAAGCACAACATCCTGCAGGCGCTGGCGCACGGCGCGCACGTGGTGGTGGGCACCTCGGGGCTGACCGACGAGGACTATGCCGAGATCGACGCGGCCGCGCGCCAGGCCGACCGCGGCGTGCTCGCCTGCGGCAATTTCGCCATCACGGTGGTGCTGCTGCAGAAGTTTGCCGAGATGGCCGCGCGTCACCTGGAGCACTGGGAGATCATCGACTACGCCAAGGCCGGCAAGATCGACGTGCCCTCCGGCACCGTGCGCGAGCTGGCCTACCGGCTCGGCCAGGTCAAGGCCGCCGCGCAGGCGGTGCCGGTCGACCAGGTCAAGGGCCCGAAGGAAACCCGCGGCGCCACCATGTCGGGCACGCAGGTGCACGCGGTGCGGCTGCCGGGCTACCAGCTTGGCGTGGAAGTGATCTTCGGCGCCGACGGCCAGCGCCTGCACCTGAAGCACGAGGCCGGCGACGGCTCCACGCCCTATGTCGCCGGCGCGCTGCTGGCGATCCGCAAGGTCCACACCGTGCGCGGCGTGGTGCGGGGGCTGGACAAGGTGATGGAAGGGCTCTGAGGCCAGGTCAGCAGGCGGGCAGGCCGCCTGCTGCGGAGTGTTACCAGCTGCCAGGCTTCTCCGGCTTGGCGGCTGGCTTTGGCGCGGGCCTGGCGGCGGCTGCCTTGCCGCCCTTGGCCGCGGGCGCCGAGGCCGGATTGAGCTGCTTGTCCACCTCGGCATCCTTGTCCGCCATCAGCACGCGCGCCTGCGGCAGCAGCATTTCGATGGTGCCGGTGTTGGGGTCTTCCGGCATGGCGTAGAGCTCAACCGTCAGCGGCTTGTGCATCCAGCCGGCATGCAGCGTCTTGATGCTCTTGCCAGCCTTGTCGGGCATGTCGACCTGCTCCTGCCGGAACGGCTTGCCGTACAGCGCGCTGACGCTGTCGGCCGCGGCCTGCTGCGAGTTGGCGCCGGCGGTCGGGACCACCAGGCCGACCAGCGCGTTGCGGTCGACAAAGGCCAGCACAAAGGGGCCGTCCATGAAGGACGGGCGCTGCGCGCGCGGCACGCCGACCTGGCGCATCAGGCCATCGCCCTTCAGTTCGACACAGAATCCGGTGACATCGCGGCCATCGGGCGTGCGCTTGTCGGCGCAATCCGGCAAGGCCGGCAGCGGGTTGCCGATTTCCAGCATGGCCAGCAGCGGCGACAGCGCGCTGTTCTCGGCCTTGGCCTGGGCCTTGGCCGGTGCGGGGGCTGGTTTGGCGGCAGGGGCGGAAGCGGGGGCGGCAATGGCGCCGGCAGCGGCGCCCAGCAGGCCGGCAAGCGCCAGCCCGGCAACGGGGAATTTCAAATCGGACTCCTGATGAACGGCTCCGGGTTGGAGCCCGCCCCGGCCGGGTTGTTCCTGCTTGGCGCGGGCGGTGACGGGAAAGTCACCGGCGGCCTGCCAGGCCAGGGGCGAGCAGTAGCTTACCCCATGGCCCTGGCGGCTCCCGCACTTCCAGTCAGTCCAACGAAATGTTATTGGCCTTGATCACCTTGCCCCAGTGCTCGCGGTCGGCTTCGATATAGCGGTCGATCTCGGCCTGCGTGCGCGGCGCCTGCACGACCAGTCCCAGCGCGCTGAAGGTGGAACGGAACTGCGCGTCCTTGAGCACGTGGGCAGCGGCGGCCTGCAGCCTGGTCACCGCATCGGGCGGCGTCTGCGCGGGCACGGCCAGGCCGAACCAGGTGGCGGCCTGGAAGTTGGGATAGCCGCCTTCCGCCACGGTCGGCACGTCGGGCAGCACGTCCAGCCGGGTGCGGCCGGTGACCGCCAGCGCCTTGAGCTTGCCTGCCTTGATATGCGGCAGCGAGGTGCTGACCACATCCACCATCAGTTGCACGTCGTTGGCCAGCAGCGCCGACAGCGCCGGGGCGCTGCCGTTGTAGGGCACGTGGGTGACGCTGATGCCCAGCTCGGTCTTGAGCATTTCGGTGGCCAGCTGGAGCGCGTTGCCCAGGCCGACCGAGCCATAGTTGAGCTTGCCGCCCGCGGCCTTGGCGTAGGCCGCGAACTCGCGGATATTGCTGGCCGGCACCTTGCTGTTGGTCACCACCACCAGCGGCACCTCGGCGCCGATGCTGAAGATCTTGAAATCCTTGGGCGGATCGTAGTTGATCTTCTTGTACAGCATCGGGTTGAGCACCATGCTGCCGTTGGTGGCCAGCACCATGGTGTAACCGTCTGCCGGCGCACGCGCCACGCTGGTGGTGCCGATCATGGTGGCCGCGCCCGGGCGGTTTTCCACCACCACGGTCTGGCCCAGCTGGCGCGACATGCCGTCGGCCAGCGCGCGGCCGAACTGGTCGGTCGAGCCGCCGGGGGTGTAGGGCACCACCAGCTTGATCGGGCGATCGGGATAGGCGGCCTGCGCGGCTCCGCCCCACATGGCCAGCGCGCACCCCGCGCCGGCTGCCATCGCGGCGAGCCAGGCGCGCCGTCCGCTTGGTTTGTTCTGCATCGCGTCTCCTCCTGTTGTTATCGGTCGTGATCGATCCAGGCCGGGCACGCGCTCAGACGCGGCGCTGGCGGCCTTCCCAGTATCGGTCACGCAGCCGGCGCTTGGCGAGCTTGCCGGTTTCATCGCGCGGCAGCTGCGTCTCGACCACGATGCTGCGCGGCACCTTGAAGCCGGACAGCCGCTGGCGCAGCCAGTCGATCACCTCGGCCTCGCGGATCTCCACGCCTGGCATCGGCTGCACCATGCCCAGCAGGCGCTCGCCGTACTCGTCGTCGGGGATGCCGAACACCACGCAGTCGGCCACGCCGGGGTAGCGCACCAGCTCATGCTCGATCTCGGCCGGGTAGATGTTCACGCCGCCGGAGATCACCATGTCCGATGCGCGGTCGCAGATAAACAGGTAGCCGTCGGCATCGACATAGCCCATGTCACCCAGCGTCACCAGCCCGTCTCGGTCGATGGCGGCGCGCGCGGCATCATTGTTGCGGTAGCTGAAGTCGGGGTAAGCCGGCTGGCGCACGTAGACCAGGCCGATCTCGCCCGGCGCGCACTGGCGGCCGTTCTCGTCGAGGATGCGCAGCTGCGCGTCATCGACCGGTTTGCCGGCGGTCCCCGGGCGCGCGGCGGCATCGGCCGGCGTGGCCACGGTGATCATGCCGGCTTCGCTGGAGGCGTAGGTTTCGTGGATGACCGGGCCCAGCCATTCCAGCATCGCGCGCTTTACTTCGGGCGAGCACGGCGAGCCGGTGGAGGCGACGAAGCGGATCGAAGACAGGTCGTACCTGGCGCGCACCTCGGGCGGCAGCTTGAGCAGGCGCACGTACATGATCGGCACCAGGTAGAGCACGTCGATGCGGTGCTTTTCCACCAGCGCCAGCACCTGCTCGGCATCAAAGCGCGACGTGAGCACCAGGCGTTCGGCCATCTGCAGCGCGTTCTGGATAAACGAGCCCGGCGCGCTGTGATACAGCGGCGCCGACATCAGCGTGCGGCAGCCCGGCTCGATGCCGTAGGTCTGCCTCACCACCGAGCGCATGCGCGCGAACTGTTCCTCCAGCCGGTCCAGCGGCAGCGGCTGGCGCACCACGCCCTTGGGCCGGCCGGTGGTGCCGGAGGTGTAGGCCATATGGCCGCGCGGCGCCACGCGCGGGCCGTCGTAGGCCGGCTGCTGCGCCAGCCAGCTTTCATAGTCGATGGCGCCTTGGGCGGGGCCGCCCACCGACAGCACCGTCATGCCGGCCGGAACGGCGTCGCGCACGGCGGGCAGCAGGTCGGCCTGCACCAGCAGCACCCTGGCGCCGCTGTCGGTCAGCAGGAAGCGCACTTCCTCGGCGGTGAAGTGCCAGTTGATCGGGCAGTAGTAGCAGCCCGCGGTACGGCAGGCATGGACCACGTCGGCATAGGCCGGATCGTTACGCAGCAGCACGGCGACCACGTCGCCCTCCTGCACGCCCAGCGCGCGCAGGCCGCCGGCCAGGCGGGCGCCGCGCGCCAGCAATTCTTCGCCGCTGCGGTGCATGTCTTCAAACCAGAGGTCCGTGGCCAT
The DNA here is from genome assembly GCF_058787995.1 of Cupriavidus sp. FW305-27. Classification (NCBI taxonomy): domain Bacteria; kingdom Pseudomonadati; phylum Pseudomonadota; class Betaproteobacteria; order Burkholderiales; family Burkholderiaceae; genus Cupriavidus; species Cupriavidus sp. FW305-27. The sequence continues at coordinate 2,999 of NZ_JBYTAG010000109.1, read as the reverse complement.
CCGTCGTCTCCTGTATGCGATCCGTTCTGTCAGCCGACCACTGTATCGGCGTAGCCGTGGATCGACAATCAGGTGCATCGGAATCACAATGTTGCACCAGACGCGACAATCCTGCAGGCAATCCCCGATGGACCTCAACCTGATCCAGGCCTTCGTCGACATCGTCGATGCGGGCAACCTGGCCGAAGCCGGCCGGCGCCGCGGCGTGACGCGCTCGCAGGTCAGCCGCCAGCTGCGTGAGCTGGAGCACCAGGCCGGCGCCCAACTGCTGCGCCGGACCACGCGCCGGCTGGAACTGACCGGGCCCGGCCATGCGCTGTACCAGCATGGCGTGCGCATCCTGCAGGAAGTGGCCTCGGCGCAGGCCGAGATCGACAGCCTGGGCCGGACCCTGCGCGGCCATGTGCGCGTGAGCGTGCCCACCGGGCTGGGCGATGCCTATATCGCGCCGCTGCTGCTGCAGTTTGCGCGGAAGCACCCCGGCATCACGCTGCGCGTGTTCTTCGCCAACCGCGTCAACGACCTGATCGCGGCCGAGATCGATGTCGCGCTGAAGGTCACCTCGGCGCCGCCGCTGGATCACGTGGCGCGTGAAATCTGCGACATCCGGTGGCAACTGTATGCATCGCCGGAGTACCTCGCAGACATCCCGCCGGTACAAGCGCCGCCCGACCTGACCGGCTGCAACTTCCTGTGCCCGCCATACCCGCCGCGCCAGTTCCCGCTGTCGCTGTACCGCGACAGCCAGCGCGTGGACGTGGCGCTGACGCCAAAGCTTCAGTCGGAAAACTTCCTGTTCCTGGCGCGCGCCGTGCGCGAGGGCCTCGGCATCGGCATGCTGCCGGTCTACATCGGCTGGGAGGAAGTGCGCGCCGGCCGGCTGGTGCCGGTGCTGCCCGACTGGCGCCCGGAGGGGCTGGGCAACAAGCTCTTCATCATCACCACGCCTAACCCGCACCCGTCGATGGCCACCCGCGCGCTGATCGGGTTCCTGCGAGAGGAACTGGACAAGCTTGAAGTGTTCCGCGACGCGGTGGCGTAGCCGGCACCGCTGGCCGGTGAACGAACGCTTTCCGGACTCAGGGTCGCAACCAGCCCTGCAAACTTTCGTTTTGCAAGCTATGCTCCAGAAAACTTGCACTTTGCAAGCAAGTCGACAGGACCAGAACGGCGGAGACCATGCCCCCTACCGATTTCACCTCGATGCCCTGCCCCGTGGCCCGCTCCATGGCCGTGCTGGGCGAACGCTGGGCCATCCTTGTGCTGCGCGAGGCCTTCTACGGCAGCACGCGCTTCGACGAGTTCGAACGCAACCTGGGCATCGCCCCCAACATCCTCAGCGCGCGCCTGAAGACGCTGGTGGCGCACGGGCTGCTGGCCCGCGTAACGCCCGAGGGCGGCGCTCGCCACGTCTACCAGCTGACCGACAAGGGCCGCGACTTCTTCCCGGCCTATGTCGCGCTCAAGGCCTGGGCCGACCGCTGGATGACCGACGAAAAGGGTCCGCTGACGCTGCTGCAGGACCGCCGCACCGGCGCCGAGATTGCCGAGCCGGCGCTGGCGCGCGCCGACGGCAGCGCGATCACGCTGGACGATTTGCGTGTCCTGCCCGGCCCCGGTGCCGGCCGCTTCCTGCGGCAGCGCTTTGGCGAGGCCGGGACAGTTGGCGAGCCAGGGGAGGCCCGCCATGACTGACACGCGCACATTGCCCGCGGGCGCCCTGCCCGCCGAGGCGGTACCGGCCACTGAAATTGCGCGCCGCATCGGCAAGCTGGCCGGACCGACCGCGCTGATCGCCGTGCTGCAGGCCGTGGCCCAGTTGATCGAAACCTGGCTGGCCGCGCGCCAGGGCACGGCGGCGCTGGCCGGCTGGGCGGTGGTGCTGCCGTTTGCGCTGCTACTGCAGCAGATGTCGACCGGAGCGATGGGCGGCGGCGTGGTCGCGGCCATCGCCCGCGCGCTTGGCGCCAACAAGCGCGAGGAAGCGTCTTCGCTGGTCATGCACGCGCTGCTGATCGCAGTGACCGCCGGGCTGGCCTTTGCGGTGGTGCTGGCGGGCTTCCCGCGCGGCGTGCTGGGCGCGGTGGCCGGCGCCACGGCGGCGGAGGCCGCTGCCAGCTATGCGATCTGGCTGTTCGGTGTCGGCGCCATTCCGGCGTGGCTGGCCAATACGCTGGCCTCGGTGCTGCGCGGCGGCGGCCGCCATGCGCTGGCCGCACGCGTGCTGGCGCTGATGTGGGTCGCTTTCCCCGCACTGTCGTGGCTGCTGGCCGAGCCTGCCGGCATGGGGCTGGCCGGCATCGGCGCCGCGCTGGCGGCGGTGTCGTGGGCCGCGGCGCTGGCGATGGCGATCGTGGTGGCGCGCGGCGGCGCGGGCTTCGTGCCGGTGCTGCGGGTGCGGCCGTCGTGGGAGCTGTTCGCGCGCATCCTGTCGGTGGGCCTGGTGGCGTGCGCGCTGGCCTCGGTGGCCAACCTGACCACCATCCTGGTCACCGCGCAGCTGCGCCACCATGGCACCGCGGCGGTGGCGGCCTATGGCATCTCGGCGCGGCTGGAATTCCTGATGATCCCGCTGGCCTTTGGCGTGGGCTCGGCGCTGACCGCACTGGTCGGCCGCGCCGTGGGCGCCGGCGACTGGCATACCGCGCGCCGCACGGCATGGGTCGGCGCGTTCCTGGCGCTGGCCATCGCCGGCACCGCCGGCATTGCCGTGGGCCTGGCGCCGGTGCGCTTTGCCAGCCTGTTCACCCATGACCCCGAAGTGATCGCCATCGCCGCGCGCGCGCTGTCATGGGTAGGGCCGGCCTTCGGCAGCTTCGGCCTGGGCATGGCGCTGTACTTTGCCTCGATGGGCGCGGGCCGCATGCGCTGGCCGGTGGCCGCGGGGCTGTGCCGGATCGCGCTGGCGGTGGGCGGCGGCTGGCTGCTGTCCAATGTGTTCGGGATGGGGCTGGACGGACACTTCCTGGGGGTGGCGCTGGGGATTACGGCCTATGGGG
>NZ_JBYTAG010000108.1:0-16319 GCF_058787995.1 Cupriavidus sp. FW305-27 | reverse complement strand
CCGCCGCTCTCCCCCGCCACCCCGGTCTGGCCCGGCGACACGCCGTTCCAGCAGCAGCCGGCCTGGCAGATGGACGAGCACTGCCCGGTGAATGTCGGCCGCATCACGCTGTCGCCGCACACTGGCGCGCACGCCGACGCACCGCTGCACTACGCCGCCGACGGCGCGCCGATCGGCGCCGTGCCGCTCACGCCCTACCTCGGCACCTGCCGCGTGATCCATTGCATCGGCGCCTCGCCGGTGGTCGAGCCGCGCCATATCGAGCACGCGCTGGCCGGCCTGCCGCCGCGCGTGCTGCTTCGCACCTACCGGCAGGCGCCGCTGGCGCAGTGGGACCCGCACTTCTGCGCAGTCGCGGCCGAGACCATCGCGCTGCTGGCCGCGCACGGCGTGCAGCTGGTGGGCATCGACACACCGTCGCTGGACCCGCAGGAATCCAAGACCATGGACGCGCACAACGCCGTGCGCAGGCACGGGCTCGCCATCCTGGAAGGCATCGTGCTGGATGAGGTCGATGCCGGCGACTACGAACTGATCGCGCTGCCGCTGCGCTTTGCCGGGCTCGACGCCAGCCCGGTGCGCGCGGTGCTGCGCAGCCTCGACTGAACCATTCCCGAACAACCCCTGGCCAATCCCACGACATGACGACATTTGACCGCGAGCACTGTATCCGGCTCGACCAGCAAGACCCGCTGCGCCCGCTGCGCGACCAGTTCGCTCTGCCCGAGGGCGTGACCTACCTCGACGGCAACTCGCTGGGCGCGCGCCCGCGCGCCGCCGCCGCTCGCGCCGCCCAGGTGGTGGCCGAGGAATGGGGCGAGGGCCTGATCCGCAGCTGGAACACCGCCGGCTGGTTCGAGCTGCCGCAGCGGCTGGGCAACAAGCTGGCCCCGCTGGTCGGCGCCGGCCAGGATGAGGTGGTGGTGACCGATACCACTTCGATCAACCTGTTCAAGGTGCTGGCCGCGGCGCTGCGCGTGCAGCAGACGCGCGACCCGGCGCGCAAGGTGATCGTGTCGGAGGCCAGCAACTTCCCCACCGACCTGTACATCGCGCAAGGCCTGGCCGACCTGCTGCAGCAGGGCTATTCGCTGCGCCTGGTCAATTCGCCGGCCGAGATCGACGCCGCCGTCGGCGCCGACACCGCCGTGCTGATGCTCACGCACGTCAACTACAAGACCGGCGAGATGCTGGACATGGCCTCGCTGACCGAACTCGCCCACGCCCGCGGCGCGCTCACGGTGTGGGACCTGTGCCACTCCGCCGGCGCGGTGCCGGTCAACCTGAAGGCGGCCGGGGCCGACTACGCCATCGGCTGCACCTACAAGTACCTGAACGGCGGCCCGGGTTCGCCCGCCTTCGTGTGGGTCGCGCCGGCGCTGCGCGATGCCTTCTGGCAGCCGCTGTCGGGTTGGTGGGGCCATGCCGCGCCGTTCGCGATGGATCCGCAGTATCGCCCGGTGGAAGGCGTGCGCCGCTTCCTGTGCGGCACGCAGCCTGTGACCTCGCTGGCGATGGTCGAATGCGGCCTGGACATCTTCGCCCAGACCAATATGCAGGTGCTGCGCGCCAAGTCACTGCTGCTGACCGACCTGTTCATCGAACTGGTGGAGGCGCGCTGCGGCCACCACCCGCTGACGCTGGTCACGCCGCGCGAGCACGCGCGCCGCGGCAGCCAGGTCAGCCTGGAGCACCCGGACGGCTATGCGCTGGTGCAGGCCCTGATCGAGCGCGGCGTGATCGGCGATTACCGCGAGCCGCGCATCGCCCGCTTCGGCTTCACGCCGCTGTACACCAGCTTCGCCGAGGTGTGGGATGCTGTGGAAATCCTGCGCGACGTGCTGGACAGCGGCGCCTATCGCGACGCGCGCTTCCAGACGCGCGGCCAGGTGACCTGATCGGGAGCGCATCATGAGTGAATTCAAGGGATGCCCCTTCTCCGGCACTGCCAGCGAGGCAGGCACGAAAGCACAGGGCGAGGGCTGGCACGGCGCGCAGATGGACTTCGCCAAGGACATGAGCTATGGCGACTATCTCGGCCTGGACCAGATCCTGAGCGCGCAGCATCCGCTGTCGCCGGACCACAACGAGATGCTGTTTATCGTGCAGCACCAGACCACCGAGCTGTGGATGAAGCTGATGCTGCACGAGCTGCGCGCCGCGCGCGAGTCGGTCAAGGCCGACAGCCTGCCGCCGGCGTTCAAGATGCTGACGCGGGTGTCGCGCATCATGGACCAGCTGGTGCAGGCGTGGAACGTGCTGGCGACGATGACGCCGCCGGAGTATTCCGCGATGCGGCCTTACCTGGGGATGTCGTCGGGCTTCCAGTCGTTCCAGTATCGCGAGATCGAGTTCATTCTCGGCAACAAGAACGCGGCCATGCTGAAACCGCATGCGCACCGGCCGGAGCACCTGGCCTTGGTGGAGACCGCGCTGAAGACGCCGTCGCTTTATGACGAGGCGATCCGGCTGATGGCGCGGCGTGGTTTTGCGGTCGATGCGGATTGCGTGGAGCGCGACTGGACCCAGCCGACTGCGTACAACGCCTCGGTCGAGGCGGCGTGGCTGGAGGTCTATCGCAATCCGTCGGCGCACTGGGAACTGTACGAGCTCGGCGAGAAGTTCGTGGACCTGGAGGATTCGTTCCGCCAGTGGCGCTTCCGCCATGTGACCACGGTCGAACGCGTGATCGGCTTCAAGCGCGGCACCGGCGGCACCGAGGGCGTCAGCTACCTGCGCAAGATGCTGGACGTGGTGCTGTTCCCGGAACTGTGGAAGCTGCGCACGGACCTGTAACGCCTGCGCGCGTCGGACCTGGCCGTCACCCCGCCGGGTCCGACAACCTTGCCGCCAGCGCCCGCAACGCCGGCGCCAGCGTCTGGTGGAACACCGACTCATCCACCGCCCCATAGGAGGCACTGCAACTCAGCATGTGCAGCTCCTTCTCCCCCACCGGCCGGAACGCCACCGCACACGCATGGATGGCCGGATGCCAGTCGCGGAACGACGCCGCATAGCCGCGCTGCTGCGCCTCGGCCAGGGCCGCGCGCGTGGCCGTCTCCTGCTGCTTCCACTGCTCCGGAAAAGCCTGGCTGAACTCAGCCATGACCCGCTCGCGCCGCGCCGCCGGCAGCGCGGCCAGGTATGCCCGCCCCATCGAACTGGACACCAGCGACAGCCGCGAGCCCACGCCCAGCCCCAGCATCACGCCCGCATCGTTGCGGATCGATTCCAGGTAGATCACTTCCATGCGCTCGCGCTTGCCCAGCGAGACCGAGACCCCGTATGACTGCGCGAACGCCAACATATGCGGCCGCGCCAGCGACACCACGTCCGACGCCGACAGGTAGGCATAGCCCAGCGCCAGCACGCCGGCATCCAGCGCGTACTTGCCCAGGCTTTCGTCATAGCGCAGGTAACCGAGCTGCACCAGCGTGCCGGCCAGCCGGCTCACCGTGGCCTTGGGGAAGCCGGTGCGGCGCACGAAGTCCTGGTTGCCGAGCATTGCCTCGCCGGTGCGGAAGCAGCGCATCAGCTCCAGCCCGCGCGCCAGCGCGGTGACGAAGTTGGGATCGCTGTCGCGCACCGGCGCGGGCGGCGTGGCATCGGGAGAAAGTGGCGGACTGGTCAAGGCGGCTCCTCTCAGGTCGGCGGTTGTCCGCTCATCGCACAAAGGCATGGGTGTCGGGGGTTTTGCCTGTTGCACGGCAAAACCATTGCGATATACTAATTCAACGGAACACAGTTCCGCAATGCGGAACCACAAAAACCCTCCGCGAAGATCACCGAACCCGTCATGATTCCCGGAAGCGCCGGTGCGGCAAGCGACCATTCGCCCCGCCCCCGATGCTTCCCCCGCGCTACCGAAGGAGACCTGCATGGCTGCCAACGCCGAATTCCACTGGGCCGACCCCCTGCTGCTGGACCAGCAACTGACCGCCGACGAACGCATGGTGCGCGACGCCGCCGCGGCGTACTGCCAGGACAAGCTGATGCCGCGCGTGCTGCAGTCGTTCCGCAACGAGAAGACCGACGTGGAGATCTTCCGCGAGATGGGCGAACTGGGCCTGCTCGGCCCCACCATCCCGGAGCAATACGGCGGCCCGGGCCTGAACTACGTCAGCTACGGCCTGATCGCGCGTGAAGTCGAGCGCGTCGATTCGGGCTACCGCTCGATGATGAGCGTGCAGTCGTCGCTGGTGATGGTGCCGATCTTTGAATTCGGCACCGAAGCGCAGAAGCAGAAGTACCTGCCCAAGCTGGCCACCGGCGAATGGATCGGCTGCTTCGGCCTGACCGAGCCGAACCACGGCTCCGACCCGGGCTCGATGGTCACTCGCGCCAAGAAGGTCGACGGCGGCTATGAGCTGACCGGCGCCAAGATGTGGATCACCAACTCGCCGATCGCCGACGTGTTCGTGGTCTGGGCCAAGCTGCAAGGCGACGACGGCAAGGAAGCGATCCGCGGCTTTATCCTCGAAAAGGGCTGGAAGGGCCTGTCGGCACCTGCCATCCACGGCAAGGTCGGCCTGCGCACCTCGATCACCGGCGAAATCGTGCTGGACCAGGTGTTCGTGCCGGAAGAGAACATCATGCCGGGCGTGAGCGGCCTGAAGGGCCCGTTCACGTGCCTGAACTCGGCCCGCTACGGCATCGCCTGGGGCGCGCTGGGCGCCGCCGAATTCTGCTGGCACACCGCGCGCCAGTACACCCTGGACCGCAAGCAGTTCGGCCGCCCGCTGGCCGCCACGCAGCTGGTGCAGAAGAAGCTGGCCGACATGCAGACCGAGATCACGCTCGGCCTGCAAGGCTGCCTGCGCCTGGGCCGCATGAAGGACGAAGGCACCGCCGCGGTGGAAATCACCTCGATCATGAAGCGCAACTCGTGCGGCAAGTCGCTCGACATCGCCCGCGTGGCGCGCGACATGCTGGGCGGCAACGGCATCTCGGATGAGTTCGGCGTGATCCGCCACGTGGTGAACCTGGAGGTGGTCAACACCTATGAAGGCACCCACGACATCCACGCGCTGATCCTGGGCCGCGCCCAGACCGGCCTGCAGGCCTTCTTCTGATCGCCATCCGCGACTTGCGCACAGGCTCTCCGCAGTAAAAAGGCCCGGCTGTAAGGCCGGGCCAAGCACACTACCAAGGAGACGACGAGGCTGCCCCCGTCGATAAAACACCTGTCCTGCACGCCGGCCCCGCCTTCACGCGGGGCCGCGTTCATTTGTTGGGTTGGGGCGTCAGGCGCAGGTACGGCCGCACCGCCTGGTAGCCCTTGGGGAATTTCTCGCGGATCACCACCTCGTCCTTCAGCGAGGGCACGATCACCACGTCGTCGCCGTCCTGCCAGTTGCCCGGCGTGGCCACGCTGTGGTTGTCGGTCAGCTGCAGCGAGTCGATCACGCGCAGGATCTCGTTGAAATTGCGCCCGGTGCTGGCCGGATAGGTGATGATCAGCCGCACCTTCTTCTTCGGGTCGATGATGAACAGCGAGCGCACCGTCAGGGTCTCGTTCGCGTTCGGGTGGATCATGTCGTAGAGTTGCGACACCTTGCGGTCGCCATCGGCCAGGATCGGGAAGTTGACCGTGGTCGACTGGGTCTCGTTGATATCCTGGATCCAGCCGCGGTGCGAGTCCACGTTGTCCACCGACAACGCGATCGCCTTGACGCCGCGGCGTGCGAATTCATCCTTCAGCTTCGCGGTCAGGCCCAGCTCGGTGGTGCACACCGGGGTGTAGTCGGCCGGGTGCGAGAACAACACGCCCCAGCTGTCGCCAAGCCACGCATGGAAGCGGATGCGGCCTTCGCTCGAATCCTGCTCGAAGTCCGGGGCGATATCGCCAAGACGCAAAGCCATGTTCTGTTCTCCTGGTTTCGGGGTGGAACCAGAGTATCCGGATTGATATCCAACCCAAACGAATATAAAGTCACTACAAAATCACTCGAAGTCATAAAGACATTTTGTGACATTGAGCACGCGTGCTTTCCGGCATGCTTGCGATACCAGGCACTGCAGAGTCGCGCTTGCTGGCGTGTAGCCTTGAAACCACCGCCGCCCGCCACATATGCTAAGTATCAGACCGACAAATGCCGTTAGCCTCGGAGCGTAGAAAATGTCAGAATCCGCACAAACCGAACCAACCGCCCGCAAACAGGAGAAACTGATGAGCGATGTCAAGACCGTTCTGTCCGACGCCGAGGAACTGCTGAAGCAAGCCGCCTCGACCACCGGGGAAAAGGCCGCCGAACTGCGCGAGCGTGGCATGGGCCTGCTCAAGCAAGCCAAGGAAAAGGCCCAGGACCTGCAAGACGCCGTCGTGACCAAGAGCAAGGCCGCGGCACGCGCCACCGACGACTACGTGCATGACCACCCGTGGCGCGCCGTGGGCGTGGCGGCCGGCGTAGGCCTGCTGATCGGTCTGCTGCTGAACCGCAAGTAAGCGATTCCAACCCGGCGCGGCATGCTGGTGCCGCGCCTGAGCGGCAACCCGGTCATCGGGTTGCCAGTGGCCGGAGCTGGCGGCACACCATGGCGCCAAACCCGGCCCCGCCTGCTGGAAAGGCGCGTACGGCCTCGCCGTCGCGCCGCTCTTTCACGCCGGAGCCGCATGAGCGAATCCCCCCCTTCCCCCAAGTTCCTCGAATCCGTGCGCAACCTGGCCGGCTCGCTGGTGGCAATGATCCAGACCCGCCTCGAACTCGCCAGCGTGGAGCTTGCCGAGGAACGCACGCGCCTGATGAAGGTCGCGCTGCTGGCCTGCTTCGGCCTGGTGTTCTTTGGCATCGGGCTGGTCACCCTGACCGGGCTGATCGCCATCCTGTTCTGGGACACCTACCGCTGGCAGGCACTGGGCGCACTGACGGTCCTTTATCTGGTGCTGTGCGCGATTTGCCTGGCGTACGCACGCAACCTGGTGCGCAACGCCCCGCCGATGCTGGAGGCCACGCTCGCCGAAATTGACAAAGACCGGGAGATCCTGCGCCGATGAGCCCCCTGGAACCCGACCACAGCACTACCGGACACGACCGCCGCGATCACCCGCGGCGGGCCCGGTTCACGCAAGAGGTGCGCCTGCCGCTGGCGGTGCGCAAGGAACTGCTGCTGACCCGCGCCGCGCTGGAACGCTACGACTGCCTGCAGGCCCTGCATGAGGTGCGGGGTGGCGCGCACCGCCTGGGCACTATTGGCCATTGGCTGCCGCGCATCGCCCGTCCGGGGTCGTGGATGAAAGTGGTCGGCATGACCAAGGACTACCCGCTGCTGAGCACCGTATTGACGCTGGCGCTGCCGCTGGTCAAGCGCACGCCGGTGCTGCGCTGGACCTGGAAGCTGTCCAAGGTCGGCCTGGCAGCCGGCGCCGCCTACTGGGTGTACAACACCTGGCGCGAGGCCAGGCACCAGGCCGTGCCACCCGCAACCGCGCCGACGCCTGCGCCGGCCGGCACCCCGCCCGGCGCCGATACCGGCTTCCGCGATCCGCTCGTTCCCTGACCCGCCGCCGCGCCTGGCGGCTCAGCCCGCCAGCGCCAGCGCCGGCCGGTCACCGGCCTTGGGATCCGCCGGGGCAAACGGCACCGGCGAAGCAATGTGGTAGCCCTGCACCAGGTCCACGCCCAGCTCGCGCAGCCGTTCGAGCATGGCCTCGCCCTCGACGAATTCCGCAATGGTCTGCTTGCCCATGGCGTGGCCGATGCGCTGGATCACCTCCACCATCACCAGGTTGACCGGGTCGGCCAGCATGTCGCGCACGAAGCTGCCGTCGATCTTCAGGTAGGCCGCCGGCAGATGCTTGAGATAGGTGAACGACGACATGCCCGCGCCGAAGTCATCCAGCGCAAACTTGCAGCCCAGCTGCTGCAACTGCAGGATGAACGCGCCGGCCTGTGCCAGGTTGGAGATCGCCGCGGTTTCCGTGATCTCGAAGCAGATGCCGTCCAGCGCGATGCCGAAGCGCTGCGCCTGCTCGCGCACGAAATCGGGAAACTGGAGGTCCGCCAGCGACGAGCCTGACAGGTTGATCGCGCAGGTGGCAATCTCCGCCTGCCGTCCCGCCAGGGTGCCAAACGCGGTCTCGACCACCCAGCGGTCGATCATCGGCATCAGGTTGTAGCGCTCGCAGGCCGGCACGAAGGCCATCGGCGGCACCAGCCGGCCGCGTTCATCGACCATGCGCAGCAGCAGTTCCACATGACGGCCCGTCTGCGGCAGTGCGCCATCGTGCGCCGGCACGATCTCCTGCGAGTACAGGCAGAAGCGGCCAGCCGCCAGCGCCGCATGCACGCGGCTGACCCACTCCATCTCGCCGTGGCGCGCCTGCACCACGCTGTCCAGCGGATGGTAGACCTGCACACGGTTGCGCCCGCCCTCCTTGGCCACATAGCAGGCCGCGTCGGCCGCGCTCAGCGCCTCGGCGACGTTGACGGTCTGGCGATCCAGCGTCACCAGGCCGATGCTGACACCCAGCGTGAAGGTGCGCTGGCGATGCGCAAAGCGGAAACAGGCAATGGCGTGGCGCAAGGCCTCGGCCACGCGTTCGCCGTCGGCATGGCCGCATTGCTCCAGCAGCACGCCGAACTCGTCGCCGCCCAGCCGGGCCAGCGTGTCGCTGAGGCGCAGCTGGCTGCGCATGACCTCAGCCATCTGCCGGATCAGTTCGTCGCCGGCGGCATGGCCGCAAGTGTCGTTGACCACCTTGAACTGGTCCAGGTCCAGGTACATCAGCGTATGGGTAGTGCCCTGCACCCGTGCCCGCGTGATCGCCGCGTCCAGCCGGCGCTCGAACTCGGCGCGGTTGACCAGGCCGGTCAGCGCATCGTGGCTGGCCTCGTACGCGAGCCGCGCCGCATGGGCGCGTTCCTGGCTGATATCGTGCAGCACCACCACCACGCCGATGGCCTGCGCGGCACGGTCGCGGATCAGCGCCACCGATGGCTTGACCGCCAGCGCCTGTCCGGGCAGCCCGGACACATCGCGCTGCACCAGCTGCGCCGACCGGCCAGCGCTGCCGCAACGCCAGCGTGACAATATCGGGCAGCGGCGCCAGGCTTTCCTCGTCACGCAGCACGCACACGCTGCTCAGCGGCAGGCCGCGGGCGTCGGCTTCGCGCCAGCCGGTCAGGGCCTCGGCCGCGGGATTGAGCGATTCCACGCGCCCCCACACATCGGCTGTCACCACCGCGTCGCCGATGGCCTGCAGCGTGACCTGGGCGCGCTCCTTCTCGGCAAAGAGCTGGGTCTCGTAGCGCTTGTGGTCGGAAATATCCGTGAGCGACCCCGCCATGCGCGCGCGCCGGCGCCCCGCCCCGCGCACCAGCCGGCCGCGGGCGCGCACCCACAGGTAATCGCCGGCGCGGTTGCGCAGGCGGAATTCGGCGTCGTAGGGCTCGCCGCTGCGCAGGTGGTGGGCCAGCTTGGCCTCGAAGGCTGCCAGCTCGGAAGGATGCAGCAGGCCCAGCACGGTTTCGCGCGCATGCGGCAGTTCGGCGTCCTGGTAGCCCAGCATCTGCGCGCAGCGCGGCGAGAAGTACAGCTCGCCGCGGCCGAGATGCCAGTCCCACAGGCCGTCGTTGCTGCCCTCCACCGCCAGCTGCAGCTGCTCTTCGCGCTGCGCCAGCGCCTCGCGCAGCCGGCGCTCGCGCCGCAGCGGCGCCACCGACAGCAGGATCGCCGACATCAGCAGCGCGGCCGCCATCACCGCGCTGCCGGTGGTCAGCAGCCGCGTCACGCGGCGCGAGGCCTGGCCCAGATGGCCCGAAAAGGCCCGCTCCAGCGGCGTCAGCCTGGCGTCGATCTGCGCAATATTGCGCAGCACCGGCGCCACGCACTCATCCCCGCAGCCGGGCTGGCGGGTCAGCCGACGCAGGGTCAGTGCCTGTTCGTGCAGCGCAGAGATCTCGATGTCGCCCGCGGCCCACACGCGGATCGCGGCATCGACCTCCTGGATATGGCGGAAATTCCGGTAGAGCCGCACCATCCGCGCAATGTCTTCGGGGTGGTTGCCGCCGGCAAGCAGCCCTTCATGGATGCGCTCCAGGTCAGGCTCGTCGCGGTCGAGCTCCAGGCGCGCGCGGTGGTCGCCCAGCGGGATCGCGATCGACTCCAGGTATGCCTCGAAATCCGCCGGATCGCGATCCTCGCCGTAGCGCAGCAGGTGCAGCACGGCGTTCTTCTGGCCCCTGGACCACTGGCTCTCGCCCGCGACAAAGGCGCGCGCGGCCGACAACAGGTCCAGGCTGGCGATGCTGAACAACGCCAGCGCAACGACCACCGGTACGAACGGCCAGATAATGCGCAGCACGTGCCCGCTGGCCGGCAAGGAAACGCCTGCTTGCCGCATAGGGTCTTGTTGGTGGGCCGTGTCTCGCGGCCGTTCTGATGGACCGCGGTCAACACGCCGCGGCTGACCCATTGTGCTGCGCAGGCAGGCCTAAGTCTCTACCTCGAACTAGTTAAAGGCCTCCCCCGTTAGCGGGGCATGCCAGACGCAAAAAGGGCCTGTGGCTTGCGCCACAGGCCCTTCGTAATACTGGTGGGTCGTGCGTGACTCGAACACGCGACCAACGGATTAAAAGTCCGCTGCTCTACCGACTGAGCTAACGACCCGAAAAAACAGAACCGCGATTATAGGGATGCGGTTCTCGATGTGTCAAGCACGCTCCTCAGGCCATGCGCTCCAGACGCCATATCTGGTAGCGGAATGCCAGCACTGCACCGGCCAGGATACCCGCCAGCGCGATAAACGAGCCAAGCGCCAGGGTCGACACACCCGACAGGCCCTGCCCGACCGTGCAGCCCAGCGCGGTCACGCCGCCCGCACCCATCAGGATGCCGCCGACCATATGGTTGGCGACGTCCTCGGCATTGCCGAAGCCTTCCCAGCGGAACGTGCACGTGGCCAGGGCATAGGCCGCCGCGCCGGCGATCACGCCGAACACGCTGACGATGCCGACCGTCACCATCTTGCTCTTGTCGCTGAACATCATCAGCCAGTCGAGCGTGTAGGCATAGGGTGCGACAAAGCTCAGGCTTTCCATGCGGCCGCTGTTGGTCGAGACGAACAGTTCCTCAAGCGTATTGGGGTCTTCGGCTACATAGCCGAGGTGGCCCGAGACATACCACATTGCCACGATGATCAGCCCGACGCCGATGCCGCCAAGCAGGTTGTCGAACGAGCGGAAGCCGCGGCCCGCCAGCGCCCACAGCACCAGCACGCCGCCCAGCGCCAGGCCCAGGCCCAGCTGCAGTGCGCCGCGCGCGAGCCCCGTGCCCTGCGCCAGCATGGACGGCAGGTCTTGTGTGGTGGGCAGCGTCAGCGCCACCGCATCGACGGTATTCACTCGCACCACGCCGAACAGCCCGCGCAGCGTCATGTAGGCCGACAGGCCCAGGAAGACAAAGACCACCAGCGACTTCAGGTTGCCTGCGCCGATACGCACCAGCGTCTTGCTGCCGCAGCCCGACGCCAGCACCATGCCGAAGCCGAACATCAGCCCGCCGGCCAGCGCCGACAGCCAGCCCAGCTTGCTGGCGGTGTAGATGGTCTTGGTAGGGTCGATCGCGCCGGTCCAGGCCAGCACGCCGGTGCCGATCATGGCCACGCCGATCGCCAGCACCCACATGCGCATGCGGCTCCAGTCGCCCATGTTGACGATGTCAGAGACCGCGCCCATGGTGCAGAAGTGCGTGCGCTGCAGCACGGCGCCAAACAGGAAGGTCAGGATGAACGTGCTCAGCAGCACGGTGCGCGAGAGCGCGGCGAGGTCGATTTCAGGCATGTAGGGGCGTGGACGTCGGCTTGTGATCAGGCAGCGGCCTGGTAGCGGGTGGGATCGGGCACACCGGCGGCTTCAAAGCCGGCCCGGCGGATGCGGCACGAATCGCACACGCCGCAGGCGCGGCCGTCGTCGTCGGCCTGGTAGCACGACACCGTCAGGCTGTAGTCCACCCCCAGCGCGATGCCGGCACGGATGATCTCGCCCTTGGTCATGTCGATGATGGGCGCATGCACGCGGAAGCGGTCGCCCTCGACCCCGGCCTTGGTGGCGAGGTTGGCCAGCGTCTCATAGGCCGCAACGTATTCCGGGCGGCAGTCCGGGTAACCGGAGTAGTCGACCGCGTTGGCGCCGAAGAACAGGTCGCGCCCGCCGACGGCCTCGGCCCAGCCGAGCGCCAGCGACAGCATGATGGTGTTGCGCGCCGGCACGTAGGTGACCGGGATGCCGTCGGAAGCGCCGTCGGTCGGCACCGCCAGCGCGTCGTCGGTCAGCGCCGAGCCGCCGAAGCGGCGCAGGTCCAGGTCGATGATCTCGTGGCGGGTGGCGCCCAGCGCAGCCGCCACGCGCCTGGCGGCTTCCAGCTCAGAGGAGTGGCGCTGGCCATAGCGCATCGACAGCGCATAGGTCTCGAAGCCCTGGGCGCGGGCCATGGCGAGTACGGTGGCGGAGTCTAGTCCGCCGGACAGCAGGACGATGGCGCGTTTGGTCATGATGGGAAGCGCGCCGCCTCGGCGCGCAAAAGATTCAGGCGAATCGGGTATTTTAGCGCGACCCAAGAAAAAGGCCCGCCGAAGCGGGCCTTGCAGACAGGACCGGGCAAGCCGGCCGCTTCCGGTGTTACTTCAACGTCTTCAGCCGGTTGCTGGCCGCCTGCGCGCCTTCGGTGCCCGGATACTTGGCCACCACCTGTTCCAGCGTCTTGCGCGCGGCCGCCTTCTGGCCGGACTCGAGCTGGTTGTTGGCGACCGCGATCATCGCGTCCGGCACCTTGGGATGCGTCGGGTTGTTATTGATCATCGTCTGCAGCACCGAGGTGGAGCCCTTGTAGTCGCGCTGCGCATACAGCGAGTTGCCGAGCCAGTACTGCGCCAGCGGCACGTACGGGCTCTGCGGGTACTTCTTGACGAAAGCCGAGAACGAACTCCCGGCGCTCTTGAAGTCGCCCGCCTGGAACTGCTTGAGCGCGGCATCGTATTCGGGCTTTTCGCCCGGCTGCGACAGGCCTTCGCGGCCTTCGACCGTAACCTGCTGCGGCTCGAATTTCTTCAGGCGCGCGTCCAGGTCGGCGTAGTAGTCCTTCTGCTGCTTCTGCAGCGTGTCCACCGTGTTCTGCAGCACTTCGTTCTGGCCGCGCAGCCGCGCCACTTCCTGGCGCAGGCCCTCGAGCTGGTTCTGCATGTCGAGCGTGGTACGGCTGTTCTGCTCGATGCGCTGCGTCGCGGTTGCCTGGAAACCGTTGAACTGGTCGCGCAGGCTGATGACCGCCTTGCGCGCCTCGTCATCATCGAACACTCCGGCATGCGCCTGCGACAGCGGCAGCATGCCGCCGCCGGCGACGGCGGCGAGCCACAACAGGGTGGAAACGCGTGCTTTCATGAAAGGCAGTCCAGAGATCAGAGATCAGTAGTTGATGTCCGCGCGGCGGTTTTCGGCCCACGAGGCTTCATCATGGCCGGTGGCCTTGGGCTTTTCCTTGCCCAGGCTGACGGCCTCCATCTGGCCGTCGGGCACGCCCATCGAAGCCAGCGAGCGGCGCACGGCTTCGGCGCGCTTCTGGCCCAGCGCCAGGTTGTACTCGCTGGTGCCGCGTTCGTCGGTGTTGCCCTGGATCAGGATCTTGCGGCCCTTGTTCGAGCCCAGGTACTTGGCGTGCTCGCCCAGCATGCCCTGGTAGTCGGACTTGACCGTGTAGCTGTCGAAGTCGAAGTACACGCTGCGCTTGGCCAGCGGGCTGTTCGGATCGTTGAGCGGATCGGCGGCCGTGACCGGGGTCACTGCGCGCGGATCGGCACCGGTGCCCGCGCCGGCACCGGCTTTGGCGGTGTCGTCCAGCTTGACGCCGGAGCTGCAGGCGCCAAGGGCCAGCAGTGCGGCAACGGCAAGGGTTTTGCTCATCAGTTGGGGCATGGTGAATGACTCCTGTTATTGCATGAAAGGACCCCAGGACGGCTCGCGAACATCGCCGGACTGGAGGGACAGAACCTGCCGGGTACGCCCGTCAGTGGAAACCGCCGCCAGCACCGCGCGACCGCCCACGCGGGTGGCATAGAGGATGTACTTGCCGTTGGCGGCAAAGCTGGGCGCTTCGTCGTTGGCCGTATCGGTCAGCGACGTCACGTCGCCGTTGCTCAGGTCCTGCAGCTGCAGCTTGAAGCCGCCCGCGCGCGAGATGTACGCCAGGTACTTGCCATCCGGCGAAACCCGCGGGCTGACGTTGTAGCTGCCCTTGAAGGTGACACGTTGCGCACCGCCACCTTCCTCGCCGGAAGCGGGCATGCGGTAGACCTGCGGCGCACCGCCGCGGTCGCTGGTGAAGTAGATGCTCTTGCCGTCCGGAGAATACTGCGGCTCGGTGTCGATGGCGCTGCTGCGCGAGAGGCGGCGGATGCCGGAACCGTCGGCATTGACCTGGTAGACCTGGGTATTGCCGTCTCGCGACAGCGCCAGCGCCAGGTGCCGGCCATCAGGCGACCACGACGGCGCGCTGTTGTTGCCCTTCTGGTTCGACACCAGGGTGCGCTTGCCGCTGGCCAGGTCGTGCACATACACCACCGGCTTCTTGGCCTCGAACGAAACATAGGCCACGCGCGCGCCGTCCGGCGACCACGACGGCGAGATGATCGGCTCGTTGCTGGTCAGCGCCACCTGCGCGTTCTGGCCATCGGAGTCGGAAATCAGCAGCTGGTAGCGGCCACCGACCTTCGACACGTAGGACAGGCGCGTGGCAAACACGCCGCGCTCGCCGAGCAGCTTTTCATAGATGTAGTCGGCGATCTTGTGCGCGGTCACGCGCAGCTGGGACTGGTTGACGGTAAAGGCCAGCCCGCCCAGGCTCTGGCCCTTGACGGTGTCGTACAGGCGGAAGCGGACCTCATACTTGCCGCCGGCGGCCGGGGTCACGCTGCCGGCGACGAAGGCATCGGCGCCGCGCGACTTCCAGCTGCCCAGGTCGACATTGGCGGATTCCGCCACCGTGGCGCCGCCCGGATCGACATTGCGCAAGCGCCCGCTGCGCGCCAGGTCGGCGCGGATGATCGCGGTCAGGTTCTGCGGGGCCTGGGCCTCGCCCTGGAAGTTGGCGGTCGCAACCGGGATCTGGCTGGAGCCGACCCCGGAGATCTCAACGTTGAGTTGCGCGTGCGCGGCGCCGGCTGCCATCGTCATCGCCGCGGCCAGCCAGGCCATCAGCGCGCGGCGGCCGGCCAGCGGATGCCGGCCGATGGTGCGTTGGGATTCGGGTTGGGTTGCGTTGTGCCGCCTCGCGGACAGCCAGTTGGGGGCCCAAAGCTTTCGCATGCTGCTCCTCAGTCGATTTCAAGTTTCGTCGGGCACGGCAGGCAATCGGCAACACGGGCAAATGCGGCATTGCAGCGCGTGGCGCATGCTCCGTTTGCGTGCGTATCGCACCCTGCCGGCCGCGTCAGGCAACCTATCATGCTAGCGCTGGGACCAAGACCCGGCGATGAAGGTTGCATTATGTTGCAAATCATGCCGCCCAGGCCACTTAGTCCTTCGGACGGAAGGTAATGGTGAAGCTGGCCGGCGCCTTGCCGTTCTCATCACGCGGCAGCGGGTCGGAACGTTCCACCGCGCGCAGCACGGCATTATCCCAGCCCGAGTTGCCGCTGGACTTGGACAGCCGCGCCGACAGCAGCGAACCATCCGGCGCCAGCTGCACCGACACCACCGCGGTCGGGTTGCCCGGCACGTCCTCGCCAAAGACGATATTCGGCTTGACGCGGCGGCGCACGCGGTCCGCATAGCCCGGCGACGCCTTGCCACCGCCGCCGGCACCCGCGCCGGCCGTACTGCCCACGCCGCCGCCGCCCGCGCCGGAGCCGCCGGCCAGCGCCTGCAGGCGCGCCAGCTCGCTCTTGCGCTGGGCATTGGCCGCAGCCTCGCGCTTGGCCTTGGCGTCGGCATCCGCCTTGGCCTTGGCCTTGTTCTCGGCGTCAGCCTTAGCCTTGGCGTCCGCCTGGGCCTTGGCCCTGGCGTCCGCTTCCTTGCGTTCTGCTTCCTTGCGCTCGGCCTGTTCCTTGCGCTGCTGTTCCTGCTGCGCTGCCTTCTTCTTCGCGTCGTCCTTGCGCTGGGCTTCCTTGCGCTCGGCCTCGCGCTGCTCCGCTTCCTTGCGCGCGGCTTCCTTGCGTTCCGCCTCTTTGCGCTCAGCTTCCTTGCGGGCAGCCGCCTGCTTGCGCTCGGCCTCTTCACGCGCCGCCGCCTCGGCACGGCGCTTCTGGCGTTCCAGCGCGATGTCGGCGTCGTCCTCGACCTTGCTCTTCACCTCGGGCAGCGGCGGGGCCGGGCGCGGCTGCACCACCG
>NZ_JBYTAG010000107.1:0-16347 GCF_058787995.1 Cupriavidus sp. FW305-27 | reverse complement strand
GAGGAGAAGTGGGGGAGGAGGTGTCGCCCGGCGGGGCAAGGTAGCGGGTGTAGCCGATCTCAAAGCGCGCAACCGTGGACATGGCAGGTCTCTCGATGCGGTTGTCTCGACAGGATCCGCTGGGACGGCCGCGAGGATCTTCGCAGCTATCCGCAGCAATGATCGCGTTGTGATCCCTGCCGTGCTTTTTGGGCGCGGGGGACTTGAGCTTGAGTGTAGGGCATTTGCGCGGCGCGCGCGGCGCAAAATTGTCTTGCTGCGCACAATGCGCGCGACAGCTGTCCCAAATGCAAGAAAGCGCCTGGCGGCGCTTTCTTGCTGGCGAGAGCGCGGTGGCTCAGCGCTGGTACGGCGGCTGCACGAAGCCCGCAAAGCGCTGCTGCGTCACGGCCTTGAACTCCGCCGACTCGTAGGCCTCTCGGATGTCCTTGACGAAGGGCTTGTTCAGGTCCGCCGTCTTCACCGCGACCAGGTTCATGTAATAGTCGGGAATCTTCTCCAGCGCCAGCGCCGAGGTCAGCTTCAGGCCGGAGGCCAGCGCATAGTTGCCGTTGACGAAGGCATAGTCCACGTCGTCGAGCGAGCGCGGCAGCTGGGCGGCTTCCAGCTGGATCAGCTTGAGCTTGTGCGGGTTGGCGTCGATGTCGCGCTCGCTGGCGCGGATCGGGTCGGTGCCCGGCTTGAGCGTGACCCAGCCGATCTGCTGCAGGATGGCGATGGCGCGCGCCAGGTTGGTGGGATCGTTCGGCAGCGACACGGTATTGCCGGGCTTCACCTCGGCCAGGCCCTTGTGCTTGCGGCTGTAGATGCCGATCGGCGCGGTCGGCACCTGGATCACGTCGGTCAGCGCCAGCTTGCGGTCGGCCGAGAACTTCTTCAGGTAGGCCACGTGCTGGAACGCATTGGCGTCGATGGCGCCGTCGGCCAGCGCCAGGTTGGGCTGCACGTAGTCGCTGAACTCAATGATGGTGACCTTGTAGCCGCGCTTTTCCAGCACCGGCTTCACGCCATAGCGGATCTGGTCGGCGTAGGGGCCGGCGGTGGCGCCGAAGCGGATTTCCTTCTTGTTCGGATCGGCCGCGCCCGCACCCTGCATCACGCCCAGTGCCAGCACCGCTGCCGCCAGCCGTGCGACGAAGCCGAATTTCCCGTATTGCATCTGATGCTCCCCGTTATGTTGTTGGAGGCCGGCAGCGTCCCGCCGCGGCGTCGCCTCATTGTATGGAAAGGCAGGCAATAGGCGAACGAGTTATTACGCATGGTCATATGCCGCTGGTGAATAAGGGCGCCGGCGCCTGGCTGCACTACGCTGAAGGACAGCGTCACCCGTATGGAGGCCGCCATGCCCGAACAACTTACCCGGCATCCCGAAGTCACGATCCAGGTCTTGCGCAGCGCCGGGGCCAGCTGCGGCGAGGGCGCCCCGCAGGCCATCCTCAAGGCCTGCCCGCGCGAGCGCTTCTGCAAGCTGCCGGGCGGGGAGATCTGCGTGTATGGCCTGGACGGGGCGCAGGCGATGACGCAGTTCACGGCTGCCGACTGGCAGTCGCTCGCGCCCCTTGCGCGGGGCCGTGCAGAGGTTGCGGCCGCGGCGGGCTGGGAGGGGACCACTGCCGCGGTGTTCATTGCCGGGCTTGCCGCTGGTGCGCTGGCGGCCGCAGCCCTGGCGCGCTGGCGGCGCAGCCGTGGCCGTGGTTGACGTGCCCGTGCTGGCACGGTGTTTGCGGCTTTCTCAGGTCATGACACCGATGCAGTCCGCCTCCAATCGTTTCCGCCGGCCAGGGCACGGCGCAGAGCGGCGCCTGTCGTGCGGGGCCGGCGCCATCCCGTGCGCGCGCGAAAGCGCACTGCCGGAAACTTTTATCCTGTTTGAAGCCGAGGCAGGCCAGAAATTGCATGCCGGGCTGGCGCGCGCAGGCTTGCATTCCTGCACATTCCTGACGCCGGTTTTGCGGTGCGCGGCGACGAGGGGAGGCGCGCAATGATGGGCGCGACGACCTTCTCGGCCATCCGCCAGCACGCGCACTGGCCCGCGTGGCGCCGTGCCATCGGCATCCTGTTCATTGCCGCGGTGCTGGCGCTGATCGCGCGCAAGCTGGGCACCATCGACTGGGACGCGGTGCTGGCCGCGCTGCGCGGCTTCAACGCCCGCACGCTGGCGCCGGCGGCGGCCTTCGTTGCGCTGAGCGGCTTGTTGTACAGCCAGTTCGACCGCCTCGGCTGCCACTATGCCGGACACCCGTTGCCGGCGCGGCGGGTGATGGCGATCTCTTATGTCAGCTACACGCTCAGCCTCAACCTCGGGGCCACGCTGGGCGGCGCGGGCGTGCGCTATCGCCTGTACACGCGCGCCGGGCTGACCCTGCCGCAGATCTGGAGCCTGTTCGTGGTGGTGGTGAGCAGCAACTGGCTCGGCTATGCCTTGCTGGCGGGGGGCATCCTGGTGGCGCAGCTGGTGGTGCTGCCGCCCGAGTGGGGCGTTCCCGCCGCGCTGACACGGGTGCTGGGCGCGCTGATGCTGGCGGTGCCGGCTGCCTACCTGGCTGCCTGTGCCACCTGGCACGGCCGGCACCGGACCGTGCGCGACCACGATATCTACGTTCCGTCGGTCGGCTTCGCGGCGCTGCAAATCCTCTTGTCGGCGGCGCACTGGATGGCGATGGCGGCGATCCTGTTTTCGCTGCTGCATACGCATGCGGGGTACTTCACGGTGCTTGGGGTATTGCTCGCGTCGGGGCTGGCGGGCGTGGTGGTGCGGATCCCCGGGGGCCTCGGCGTGATCGAGACCGTGTTCCTGACGATGCTGGGCGGCCAGGTGCCGCACGGGCTGCTGCTGGCGGCGCTGATTGCGTATCGCGCGATGTATTACCTGATTCCGCTGATGATCGGGGCGATCGGCTACTTTGTGCTGGAGGCGCACGGCAAGCGTGGTGGGGGGTAGGTTGTGCTGGCGGTATGCGACCGCCTGCCCTCACCCCCTGCCCCCCGGCCCCTCTCCCGCGAGCGGGAGAGGGGCAGGGGGTCGCTCTGACGTCGGTAGCCTGCGGTCAGGCCGCCGCCAGCGCGCGATCCAGGTCCTCGATCAGGTCATCGATATGCTCGATGCCGACCGACAGCCGCACCATGTCCTCACTGACGCCCGCTGCCTTCAGTTCCTCCGCATTGAGTTGCCGATGCGTGGTCGACGCCGGATGCGTGGCCAGCGACTTGGCATCGCCGATGTTGACCAGCCGCGTGAACAGCTGCAGCGCGTCCAGGAAGCGCGCGCCGCCTTCACGGCCGCCTTGCTTCAGGCCGAACGACAGAATGCCGGGACCGCGCCCACCCAGGTACTTCTGCACCAGCGCGTGGTCGGCATGGTCGGGCAGGCCGGCAAAGTTGACCCAGTCCACCTTGGCATGCTGCTGCAGGTGGCGGGCAATCGCCAGCGCGTTCTCGGTGATGCGGTCCAGCCGCAGCGCCAGGGTTTCGATGCCTTGCAGGATCAGGAAGGCATTGAACGGCGACAGCGCCGCGCCGGTATTGCGCAGCGGCACCACGCGCGCGCGGCCGATATAGGCGGCCGGGCCCAGCGCCTCGGTGTAGACCACGCCGTGATAGGAGACGTCGGGCTCGTTCAGGCGCTTGAAGCGTTCCTTGTGCTGGGCCCAGGGGAACTTGCCGCTGTCGATGATGGCGCCGCCGACGCTGTTGCCGTGGCCGCCCAGGTACTTGGTCAGCGAATGCACCACGATATCCGCGCCATGCTCGAACGGACGGCACAGGTAGGGCGACGGCACCGTGTTGTCGACGATCAGCGGCACGCCGTGGTTGTGCGCCACGCGCGCGATGGCTTCGATATCGACCACGTTGCCGAGCGGGTTGCCCACCGACTCCACGAAGATCGCCTTGGTGCGCGCGTCGATCAGGTCGCCGAAGCTGGCCGGGTTGCGGCCATCGGCAAAGCGGGTCTCGATGCCGGACTGCGGCAGCGTGTGCGCCAGCAGGTTGTAGGTGCCGCCATAGAGCTGGCTCGACGAGACGATGTTGTCGCCGGCCTCGGCAATGGTCTGGATCGCATACGTGATTGCCGCCATGCCGGACGCCAGCGCGAGCGCGCCCACGCCGCCCTCGAGCGCGGCCAGGCGCTGCTCGAGCACGTCGTTGGTCGGGTTCATGATGCGGCTGTAGATATTGCCGGCCACCTTCAGGTCGAACAGGTCGGCGCCGTGCTGGGCGCTGTCGAAGGCGTAGGCCACCGTCTGGTAGATGGGCACGGCCACCGCGCGCGTGGTGGGATCGGGCGAATAGCCGCCATGGACGGCCAGGGTTTCGAGTCTCATCTTCTTCTCTCTTCGTCTCGCTGTTGGGTGCCGGACCGGCGCGACGGGGCAGTGCCTGCCATGGCGCCGGGCATGCCGAGCGGTGCGCCGCGCGGGCGCACCAGGCCGTGCGATGGTACCAGCCGGCCCGCGCACGCCCCTGCGGCGTGGCCGCTATGGTTGCCGACGGCGCTCGCGCGAGGCAAGGAAGCTTATTGCATTTGGATATGCGCGGCGCCGCAGCGCAGCGGTCATGCCCCGACCGCGAGCGGCGGTTCGACCTGCCGCCAGCGCAGGTT
This sequence comes from Cupriavidus sp. FW305-27, assembly GCF_058787995.1. Taxonomy (NCBI): domain Bacteria; kingdom Pseudomonadati; phylum Pseudomonadota; class Betaproteobacteria; order Burkholderiales; family Burkholderiaceae; genus Cupriavidus; species Cupriavidus sp. FW305-27. The sequence goes on along the minus strand of NZ_JBYTAG010000107.1, from coordinate 11,747 downwards.
CTCGGGCCGGCGCAGCCCCAGGTGCTCGCGCAGCGTGGTGCCCGTATAGCGCTCGCGAAAGAGCCCGCGCCGGCGCAGTTCCGGCAGCACGAGTTCGATGAAGTCATCGAGCCCGCCCGGCAGCCAGGGCGGCATCACGTTGAAGCCGTCGGCGGCCTCACCCTCGAACCACGCCTGCAGCTGGTCGGCGATGGACTGCGGCGTGCCGTGGATCGACCAATGGCCGCGCGCGGTGGCCACGCGCAGGCACAGCTGGCGGATGGTGAGCCCGTCGCGACGGGCCAGGCCGGTAACCAGCTGGAAGCGGCTCTTGGCGCCGTTCGGTTCGGCCAGGTTGTCGGGCAGCGGGCCGTCCAGCGGATAGCCGCTCAGGTCGATTCCGCCCAGGTGCTGCGACAGCAGGGCCAGCCCCACCGATGGATGGATCAGGCTTTGCAGCGCTTCGAACTTCTCCTGCGCCTCGGCCTCGCTGCGGCCCACCACCGGGAACACGCCAGGCAGGATCTTGAGTTGATCAAACGTGCGGCCATAGCGCGCGAGCCGCGCTTTCAGGCCACGATAGAAGGCCTGCGCATCGGCCAGCGACTGCTGCGCGGTGAAGATGACCTCGGCGGTGCGGGCCGCCAGTTCCTGCCCGGCCTCCGACGAGCCAGCCTGCACGATCACCGGATGGCCCTGCGGCGGGCGCGCGACGTTGAGCGGTCCGCGCACCTGGAAGTGCGCGCCGCGATGGTCGAGCGTGTGCAGCTTGTCCGCATCGAAATGCCGGCCGCTGTCCTTGTCATACAGGAAGGCATCGTCCTCCCAGGTGTCCCACAGCCCGGTGACCACGTCGACAAACTCTTCGGCGCGGGCGTAGCGATCCGCGTGCGCGGGATGACGTTCGAGGCTGAAGTTGCGCGCTTCGGCATCCGACCACGACGTCACCACGTTCCAGCCCGCGCGGCCGCCGCTGAGGTGGTCGAGCGAGGCGAACTTTCGCGCCACATGAAAGGGCTCGTTGTAGGTGGTGGAGACGGTCGCCACCAGGCCGATGCGCTGCGTCACTGCCGCCAGTGCCGACAGCAGTGTCAGCGGCTCGAAGGTGGCGGCGCGCGCGGTGCGCGGCAGGGTGGCATCATCCATGCCGCGGATGGCAACGCCGTCCGCCAGGAACAGCGCATCGAACCCCGCGGCCTCGGCGCGCTGCGCCAGCGCGATGTAGTGCGCCAGGTTGCGCCCGGCATCGGCCTGCGCGCCCGGATGGCGCCACCCGGCGACATGGTGCCCGGTGGCCTGGAGAAAGGCGCCCAGATGCAGCTGGCGCGCTGGCTTTTGCTGTGACATGGATCGTGCTCCCCGGAAGCAACTGGCCAAATCAGGCCGCTTGCCGTTGCGCGGCACCGGCGGACTGGTTGGCCGGCGCCGCGCCTTCGTTGCGCACGCCCGCCTTCACCGCCTTGCTGCGGCGGCCATCCACGCCGACCGGGATGTCGCCGGCCACGGTGGCCCGGCGTACCACGCGGTGCGCGTCGCCATAGTCGTTGATGGCGTAGTGCTGGGTCGCGCGGTTGTCCCAGATGGCGACGTCGCCCGCGCGCCAGCGCCAGCGCACGGTGTTCTCCAGCCGGTGCACATGGCCCTGCAGCACGGCAATCAGGTGCGCCGAATCGGCCGACGAGTAGTCCAGCAGCTTCTTGACGAAGTGGCCCAGCACCAGCGTGCGTTCACCGGTTTCCGGATGCACGCGCACCACCGGGTGCTCGGTCTCGTAGAGCGCCGAGGTAAATAGCTCGCGGTAGCGCTTCAACCCTTCGTCGCTCGGATTGACGCGCGTGGCCGCGTAGTCGTAGTCGTTGGTGTGCAGTGCCCACAGCTTGTCGGCCAGTTCGCGCAGCGGCTCGGGCAGGTCCTGGTACGCGGCAGCGGTGTTGGCCCACACCGTGTCGCCGCCGGCGGCGGGAACGGTCACGGCGCGCAGCACCGAGACCGCGGGGTAGGCCAGGTCGAAGGTCACGTCGGTATGCCAGGAATTGGCGCGGCCGCCGTGCTGCGAGTCGAGCTCAAGCAGTTGCGTGCCGTCGCGCGAGGGCACGGTCGGGTGCGGCACGGTGTCGCCGAACAGGCGCGCAAAGCCCTGCTGCGCGGCATCGTCCAGATGGACCTGGTCGCGGAAGAACAGCACCTTGTGCCTGAGCAAGGCTGCGCGGATGGCGGCGAAGGTGGCGGGCGGCAGGTCGCCGTGCAGCGCGACGCCGCGGATCTCGGCGCCGATGCGGCCGGCGACCGGGTGGATGTCGAGCTGGACGGTCTGGTCTTGCGTGGCGTTGGCTTGGGTCATCGCGAAGCTCCGGGGATGTAAGAGGGTTGGGTCAGGCGAGTTCAGGTTCGGGGGTCCGCTGCACGACAGGCTCCGGCCCGGCGAATTCGCGCAGCACGGCATCGCGCACGCGCGCGAAGGGAAGTCCGGCGCGTTCGCGCGGATGCGGCAGGTCCACCGGCAGGATGCGGCGGATGCGGCCGGGCCGGGGTTCCATCACCACCACGCGGTCGCCCAGGAAGACGGCTTCCTCGACGTCGTGGGTGACCAGGATCATGGTGATGCCCTCGGCCTGCCAGATGCGCTGCAGTTCCTGCTGCAGGTAGGCCCGCGTCATCGCGTCGAGCGCGCCGAAGGGCTCGTCGAGCAGCAGGATCTCGGGGCGCGTCACCAGTGCCCGCGCAATCGCCACGCGCTGCGACATGCCGCCAGAGAGCTGGTGCGGATAGGCCTGCTCGAAGCCGCGCAGGCCAACCAGCGCGATATGCTCGGCAACGTTGCGGTCTTTTTCCGCGTCGCTGCCCGGCGTGTTGAGCAGCGCCAGCCGGATGTTCTGTTCCACCGACAGCCATGGGAACAGGCGATGCTCCTGGAACACGATGCCGCGCTGCAGGCTGGTGCCCGATACGCGCTTGCCGTCCAGCAGGATCTTGCCGCGGTAGTCCTCTTCCAGGCCCACCACCAGCCGCAGCAGGGTGGACTTGCCGCAGCCGCTGGCGCCGACGATGCTGACGAACTCTCCCGGGGCGATGGTCAGGGTGATGTCCTCGAGCACGGGCAGCGCCCGGCCCTCGACTTCGTACTGCTTGTGCAGGTGCGCGATGCTTAGCGTGCCGGCATGTGGCATTTGCGGTCTCCGTTCAATATGGTGCAGCGTGGCTCAGCCCGCTGCCACCGAGCGCCCGCGCCAGGCGAGCAGGCGCGATTCGATGCGGCTGGCAATCCAGTTCAGCGTGAAGCCGACCAGGCCGACCACGATCACGCCGAAGATCACCAGGTCCATCCAGAAGTTCTCGCGGCCGTCGGTCATGGTGTTGCCGATGCCCTTGCCGGATACCAGCAGGTACTCGGCGCCGAGCGTGGCCAGCCACGCATAGATCAGCCCCAGGTGGATGCCGGCGAAGATCGACGGCGCCGCCGACGGCAGCACCACGCGCCACAGCACCTGGGTGCGGTTGAATCGCAGGACGCGCGCAACCTCGAGCAGGTCCGCCGGCACGGCGCGGATGCCTTCGAAGGTGTTCAGCACCACCGGGAAGAATGCGGCCAGCGACAGGAACACCACCTTGGCGGCATCGCCCAGCCCGAACCAGACCGAGATCAGCGGGATCCATGCAAACAGCGAGATCTGCTTGACCGTGTGAAAGCTCGGACCGACCATGCGTTCGAACAGGCGCGACAGGCCCAGCGCCGTGCCGAACACCAGCCCGGCGCTGGCGCCGATGGCAAAGCCGGCCAGGTCGCGCCACAGGCTGGCGGCCAATGCCGTGGCCAGCGCGCCGCTCTGCAGCTGGCGCACCGCGGTGTCCCAGACGCTGGATACCGGCACCAGCAGCGGCGAAGTGGTCCAGCCAAAGCGCACGGCGGCCCACCACAGCGCGAGCAGCGCGAGCGGCAGCACCCAGCCGCGCAAGGCGCGGGGCAGGCGAATACGGGGGCGGATAGCGGACGTGGTCATCGCGGCCTCGCCTCAGAAGCCCGGCTTGCGCCAGCGCAGCACCGCGCCTTCGGCCAGCGCCAGCGTCTTGTCCAGCGCAAAGCCCACCACGCCCACCACCACCACGGCGGCCAGCACCATGTCGAGCTGGAACAGCTGGCGCCCGTAGACGATCATGTAGCCCAGCCCCTCGGACGAGGCCAGCAGCTCCACCACCACCAGCGCCAGCCACGCGTGCGTGAGGCCGTAGCGCACGCCGTTCCACACCGGCGCGGCCGCGGCGGGCAGCACCACGCGCGACAGCGTCTGCCAGCGCGTGAGCTGCAGCACCCGCGCCACTTCCAGGTAGCGGGTCGGCACGCTGCCGATGCCCTTGTACGTGTTCAGCGCCACCGGCACGAAGGCGGCCTTGGCGATCAGGATCACCTTGAGCGCTTCATCGATGCCGACCAGCAGCATCAGCAGCGGCAGCCAGCCCAGCACCGGCACCTGGCTGAACGCCTTGAAGGTCGGGTAGACGTAGTCGCGCAACGTCGGCGACAGGCCCATGGCCGCGCCCAGCGCCAGGCCGCCGGCCAGCCCCACGGCGAAGCCGCCGGCCACGCGCAGCGCGCTGATGGCCAGGTTGGCCTGCAGTTCCCCGCTTTGCCAGAGGTCGGCCAGCGTGCGTGCGACGTCTTCGGGTGCGGGCAGCACCTGCGGCGGAATCCAGGCATTGCGGGCGGCCACGTACCAGACCAGCAGCAGCGCCAGCGGCACCGGCCAGGCCAGCAGCCAGCGTGTGGCATCCTGCCAGCGCAGTGGCTTGCGTGAGGAAGGCGCGCGCGGTGCTGCTGCGGCGGGCAGTGAAAGCGATTCGGCGACGGACATGGTGTCAGGCTCCCAGGATCTTGCCGTTGGGCTGGTAGACGGGCCAGTAGCTCTGCAGGCTCAGGTCGTTGAGTGCGGCCTTCAGGAAGCGCTGGTCGATCCACTGGTCCACGTCAAAGCGCGTACGGCTCAGCTTGAAGCGATAGGCCTGCTCGACCGCATCCTTGTAGCGGCTGACCAGGAAGGGATCGAAATTCGGGTTCAGCCGCACCCGCAGCGGCTCGCCGTCGAAGTCCTCCTTCCAGTGGTCATAAGGCGTACCCGCGCGCGCCCAGGTGCGCAGCACCTCCTCGCGATGGCTCTCGTCCGAGGCCCACCGCGCCGCCTCGACCGCGGCCCTCACCAGGTGCTGCGTGGCTTCCGGATAGCGCCCGGCGAAATCGTCGCTCACCAGCACGTGGCTTTGCCGTGTGTAGATCGGCGACTGGTTCTTGCTGGAGTACAGGATGCGCACCGCGCCCTTGTCGCGCAGGCGCAGGATGTCCATGGCGCCGATGGCGGCGTCGATGTCGCGCGTGGACAGCGCCGCCAGGTAGCCGGCCGTGTCCAGGTTGAGCAGGCGCAGGTCCTTGTCCGACAGCCCGTTCGCGTTCAGCAGGCGCAGCGCCGGCAGATGCATGTTGGTGCCCTTGAACAGCGACACGCGCTTGCCGCGCAGGTCGCTGACCGTCTTCAGCGGCGAATCGGGCGGCACCCCCACGTAGATGTTGGCGCGCACTCCAGTGGCCAGCACCAGCCGCGTCTTCAGGCCCGCGGAGCGCGCCACGATGGACGGCAGGTCGCCCTGCAGCGCGAAGTCGAGCTGGCGGTTGGCCAGCGCCTCGTTGACGGCGGGGCCGGCGCCCTTGAAGAAGAACCACTCCACGCGCGTGCCGGTCGGCTTGAACGATTCCTCGAGCCAGCCGCGCGCATGGGCAATCGCCAGCGAACTGCCGGCAAAGCCGGGCGGGGTGCCGGTGGCGGGCTGGGCCACGCCGACGCGGATCACGTCGGGCCGCGCGGCCGGGCTGGCGCTGAACGCGGACAGCGGCGACAGCGACGCGGCCATGCCCAGCCCGGACCAGGCCGCGCAGCGCAGCAGCTCGCGGCGGGTCAGCGTGGGTGCAGCGGTGGCATCGGGGCGCGGGGTCATCATCATGCAGACCTTCTTGAAGTGGAGGACGGCTCCACGATAAGCGGCGCTGCGCGCGGACCTGAACGAATGATTCCGGCTTTGGTTATCGGCCCCGCGCATATGGCGCGCAGCGCGGCGTTGGCATATCGGCATGCATTCTTCTTCGTTGGCCGAGTGCCGGTGCTGTCCTACAGTCTGCGCATTTTGATCGCTACCAGACTGACCACGCCCTCACGATGAGCAATGACCTGACTTCCGGCCGCCGGCGCTTCCTGCAGCGCGGGGCGGTGCTGGGCGCCGCCGCGGCCGGCGCCGCCACTGCGGCGCGCGCTGAGCCCCTGACGGTTGCGCCGTGGACGCGCACGCCGGGCGAGCCCGTGCTGTGGCATGCCTACGGCCAGCCGTCCCCGTTCGAGAAAGACGTGGTGCGGCGCAGCCGCAGCGCGGCGCCGCTTCCCGGCGCCAACTCGTCGATGACGCCGCTGCAGGACCTGCGCGGCATCATCACGCCGACCGGGCTGGTGTTCGAGCGCCATCACGCCGGCATCCCGCTGATCGACCCGGCGCAGCACCGGCTGGCGGTGCACGGGCTGGTGGCGCGCCCGCGCATCTTCACCATGGACGACCTGGTGCGCCTGCCGTCGGTATCGCGCATCCATTTCCTGGAGTGCTCGGGCAACACCGGACGCGAGTGGAAGGCGCCCGGCGCCAAGTCCGTGCAGATCAGCCACGGCCTGCTGTCTTGCTGTGAGTGGACCGGCGTGCCGTTGTCCGTGGTGCTCGATGAAGTCGGCGTGGCGCCGGATGCGGCCTGGGTGCTGGCCGAAGGCGCCGATGGCGCAGCCATGACGCGCAGCGTGCCGCTGGCCAAGGCGCTGGAAGATGCAATGCTGGTCTATGCGCAGAACGGCGAGATGCTGCGGCCCGAGCATGGCTATCCGCTGCGGCTGTTCCTGCCGGGCTATGAGGGCAACATGTCCATCAAGTGGCTGCGGCGCCTGAAGCTGGGGCGCGCGCCGTTCATGTCGCGCGAAGAGACGTCGAAGTACACGGACTCCTTGCCCGACGGCAGCGCGCGGCAGTTCACCTTCCTGATGGACGTGAAGTCCGTGATCACCTTCCCCGCGCCGGATCACAGACTGCGTGAGCGCGGGTTCTATGAGATCTCGGGCCTGGCGTGGTCGGGCCACGGGCGCATCCGCCGCGTCGAGGTGTCGGTCGACGGTGGCCGCAGCTGGCGCGAGGCGCAGTTGCAGGAGCCGGTGCTGGACCGCGCGCTGGTGCGCTTCCGCCTGCCGTGGCGCTGGGATGGCGGGCCAGCTTCGCTGGAGAGCCGCGCTATCGACGAAGCCGGCAACGTCCAGCCCACGCCGGACCAGCTGGTGGCCGCGCGCGGCGTGGCTTCCACCTATCACTACAACGCGATCCAGCGCTGGCGTGTGGCCGCGGACGGGAGTATTGCCAATGCGCGCGCTTGAACGAATCAGTGGTGCCGCCGCCGCGCTGGCGCTGGCTTGCGCGGCCCAAACGGTCCTTGCGCAGACCTACGGCATAGGCCACCCCGCCAGCGAGCGCGACCTTGCCGCGTGGAATATCGACGTGACCCCGGACGGCACGGGCCTGCCGCCGGGCAGCGGCACGGTCGCGCGGGGCCAGCAGGTCTATGCGCAGCACTGTGCCGCATGTCACGGCGTCAATGGCGAAGGCAAGCCGGCCGATGCGCTGGTGGGCGGGCAGGGCACGCTGAAGGACGCCGCCAGGGGCAAGGACCCGGTCAAGACCATCGGCAGCTTCTGGCCTTATGCGACCACGGTATTCGACTTCATCAACCGTGCCATGCCCTACAACGCGCCGCAGAGCCTGGCACCGGACGAGGTCTATGCCGTCACCGCGTGGCTGCTGCACAAGAACGGCATCCTGCCCGCGGATGCGGTGCTGGACGCGCGCACGCTGCCGCAGGTGAAGATGCCGAACCGCGATGGCTTTGTCGCCGACGCGCGCCCGGATACGGCCAACGTGCCGTGCCGCAGCGCTTGCCCCGGCAAGCCCTGATGGCTGGCAAATGTCGAGACATGGATATGCGATAAGCGGATAAGGGCCAGCAATATGATTCGTTGACGGTGCAATGGCCGGCTCTCTACAGTGCAAGCTTGTACGCGGCATCCCGGATGCCGCATCGGTTTCCCCCGTGCCAGAGCTTGCCATGACGACCGCAACCGCCCACGCCAGTGTTTCGCGCCAGCAGAGCGCGCCGCTTTCCACCGCATTGTCAGCAGACGCGGGCAACTTCGAGATCCGTCCGCTGGACGCGCCGCTGGGCGCGGAAGTGGTCGGGCTCGACTTGTCGCAGCCGCTGTCCGACGCGGATGTTGTCCGCATCCATCGCGCCCACCTCGACTACCACGTGGTGGTGTTCCGCGACCAGCAGATCACGCCCGCGCAGCAGATCGATTTCAGCCGCCGCTTCGGGCCGTTGCAGATCCACGTGCTGCACCAGTTCCAGCTGCCGGGCCATGCGGAAGTGCTGGTGGTGTCCAACGTGGTCGAGAACGGCAAGCCGATCGGGCTCGGCGATGCCGGCCACTTCTGGCATTCGGACCTGTCGTACAAGGAAAAGCCCAGCCTCGGTTCGCTGCTGCATGCGCGCGAGCTGCCCGCCGAAGGCGGCGACACGCTGTTCGCCAACATGCATCTGGCCTGGGACACGCTGCCGTCGGCGCTGCAACGCGCCGTCGATGGCCTGCACGCCGAGCACACCTACCTGGCGCGCTATGCCGAGCTGCAGCAGCGCAGCCCGTGGCGGCCCGACCTGACGCCGGAGCAGATCGCGCAGGTCAGGCCGGTGCTGCAGCCGGTGGTGCGCACCCATCCGGAGACAGGGCGCAAGGCGCTCTTTGTCAGCGAACACTTCACCACCCGCATCGTCGGCCTGCCCGAGCAGGAAAGCCGCGACCTGCTGGACCAGTTGTTCGCGCACAGCGTCAAGCCCGCCCACATCTACCGCCACCAGTGGCAGCCACATGACCTGGTGTTCTGGGACAACCGCTCGCTGCTGCATCTTGCCGCGGGCTGTCCGCCGGAACAGCGGCGCGTGATGTACCGCACCACCATCGAAGGCGACGTGCCGCGCTGAAGGCGGCAACGGTGTCGCAAGTCATCCCAGGGCGCTCGCAGCGGCGAGCGCCAATCCACTGTATTCCCCGGAGTTCTGTCATGTTTTCTCGTTTTTCCCGCAAGCTCGGCCTGCTGGCGCTGAGCGCCGGCCTGGCCATCACCGGCAACGCGCACGCCGAAGGCAAGCTGCGCATCGCCGAGCAGTTTGGCGTGGTCTACCTGCTGCTCAACGTGGCGCGCGACCAGCAGCTGATTGAAAAGCACGGCAAGCAGCAGGGTGTCGACATCAAGGTCGAATGGACGCAACTGTCGGGCGGCGCCGCGGTCAATGACGCGCTGCTGTCCGGTGCCATCGATATCGCCGGCGCCGGCGTGGGCCCGCTGCTGACGCTGTGGGACCGCACCCACGGCAAGCAGAACGTGCGCGGCGTGGCATCGCTGGGCAACTTCCCGTACTACCTGGTCAGCAACAACCCCAAGGTGAAGTCGATTGCCGACTTCACCGAGAAGGACCGCATCGCGCTGCCGGCGGTGGGCGTTTCGGTGCAGTCGCGCGTGCTGCAACTGGCTGCGGCCAGGCAATGGGGCGACAAGGAATACAACCGCCTCGACAAGTGGACCGTGGCGGTGCCGCACCCGGATGCCGCCGCGGCGATCATTTCCGGCGGCACCGAGATCACCGGCCACTTCGGCAATCCGCCGTTCCAGGAGCAGGAACTGGCGGGCAACCCCAACGCGCGTATCGTGCTGAATTCGTATGACGTGCTGGGCGGTCCGAGTTCTTCCACGGTGCTGTACGCGACCGAGAAGTTCCGCAGCGACAACCCCAAGACCTATCGCGCCTTCGTCGATGCGCTGGCCGAGGCCGCGGCCTTTGCCACCGCCAATCCGGAAGCGGCCGCCGACATCTACCTGCGGCAGAGCAAGGCCAGGACCGACCGCGCGCTGCTGCTGCGCGTGCTGAAGAATCCGCAGGTGCAGTTCCGCGTGGCGCCGCAGAACACCTTTGCGCTGGCCGCTTTCATGCACCGCGTTGGCGCGATCCGCAACCAGCCCAAGTCCTGGCAGGACTACTTCTTCCAGGACCCGGTCACCGCGCAGGGGAGCTGAGCATGGCCACCCATAACCTGCGCGTGGTGTCGGAGCGCGCCACGCCGTTGCTGCAGGTCGATGGCGTGTCGCTGGAATACCGGACGCCCGAGCGCATCGTGCGCGCCACCCATCGTGTCAGCTTCGACGTGCATGCCGGCGACCGCTTCGTGCTGCTGGGCCCGTCCGGCTGCGGCAAGTCCACGCTGCTGAAGGCGGTTGCCGGGTTCGTTCCGCCCAGCGAGGGCGAGATCCGGCTTGAAGGCCGGCGTGTGCTGCAGCCCGGCCCGGACCGCATCGTGGTGTTCCAGGAGTTCGACCAGCTGCCGCCGTGGCAGACGGTGGCGCAGAACGTGATGTTCCCGCTGCGGCAGGCGCGCAAGCTGTCGCGGGCGGAGGCGCGCGAGCTGGCGCTGGACAGCCTGCACAAGGTCGGGCTGGCCGGTTTTGCCGATGCCTATCCGCATACGCTGTCGGGCGGCATGAAGCAGCGCGTGGCGATCGCGCGCGCGCTGGCGATGCGCCCCAAGGTGCTGCTGATGGACGAGCCCTTTGCCGCGCTGGACGCGCTCACGCGCCGGCGCATGCAGGAAGAGCTGCTGGCGCTGTGGGACGACGCGGGCTTCACGCTGCTGTTTGTCACGCATTCGATCGAAGAGGCGCTGGTGGTGGGCAGCCGCATCCTGCTGCTGTCGCCGCACCCGGGCCGCGTGCGCGCGGAACTCAACAGCCACCAGTTCAGCCTGGCCAGCCAGGGCGGCGCCGAATTCCAGGCCGCCGCGCAACGCATCCATACCTTGCTGTTCGACGAGCCCGCCGCCGAGGCCGCGCCGCGTGCGCGCAGCGCGGCGGGCCGCTGAACCGGGACATCGCATCATGACGCAACCGACACTGACACTGGCCGACACGCTTCGGCCCGAATACGAACGCGAGCCTGAACCCTTCACCGAAGCCCCGCTTGCGCGCGCGCTGCCGTGGCACCAGCGCCTGTGGCAACACGGCTGGCTGCGCAAGGCGGTGATCCTGCTGGCGCTGGGGCTGATCTGGGAGCTGGTGGCGCGCGTACAGGACAACGACCTGCTGCTGCCGTCATGCCTGGCCACGATGCGCGCCTTCGGCGACGCGGTGGCCAGCGGCGAGCTGCCGGGCAAGGCGGCGATTTCGCTGTCGGTGCTGCTGCGCGGCTATGCGGCCGGCATCGTGCTGGCATTCGTGCTGACCTCGCTGGCGGTGTCCACGCGCTTCGGGCGCGATGTGCTGGACACGCTCACCGCCATGTTCAACCCGCTGCCGGCGATCGCGCTGTTGCCGCTGGCGCTGCTGTGGTTCGGGCTGGGCACCAAAAGCCTGGTCTTAGTGCTGGTCCATTCGGTGCTGTGGCCGCTGGCGCTGAACATGTACGCGGGCTTCCGGGCGGTGCCGCCGACGCTGCGCATGGCGGGCCGCAACTACGGCCTGCGCGGGCTGCGCTATGTCGCGCTGGTGCTGGTGCCGGCGGCGCTGCCGGCGATCCTGTCGGGCCTGAAGATCGGCTGGGCCTTTGCGTGGCGCACGCTGATCGCGGCCGAGCTGGTGTTCGGCGCGTCGTCGGGGCAGGGCGGGCT
>NZ_JBYTAG010000106.1:0-16529 GCF_058787995.1 Cupriavidus sp. FW305-27 | reverse complement strand
GGGCGGGGCCGCGCGGCGGTCGGCGGGTGGCATCATGGGCGCTTCTCGGGCTGTATCGAGCTTGGATGGCAAGGCTTGTGGCCCAGCCCTGATTCGCGGCCCCGGCGGACAATGGCAAAGCCCGCATGCCGCCGGCTTCACGCCGGGCGGCGCGCATCCCTTTGTAACGCCCGGCATGGCGGTCTAGTTTACTTGGTGTGGATGACAGATCGCGCACGCTGCCGGCGTGCGCCCAAAGGGAAAAGCCATGAAGAAGGAAACCTGGCGCCTGGTCGCGCATGGGCGCGTGCAGGGCGTGGGCTACCGCGCCGCCTGCGCCGACGCGGCGGACGACCTTGAGCTTGGCGGCTGGGTGCGCAACCGGCTCGACGGCACCGTCGAGGTGATGGCGCACGGCACGGTCAGGCAGCTCGAAGCCCTGCAGGCGTGGATGGAACAGGGCCCGCCGGCCGCGCAGGTGACGCTGGTCGAGGTCGGGCCTGGGGAAGGGGAGTTTGCCGGTTTCGAATTCCGGCCGACGATCTGATGGACTAGGCCGCGGTCCAGTCGACCGGCGTGCGGCCGTTCGCTTCCAGCCAGCGGTTGGCCTCGCGGAAGTGCCCGCAGCCCAGGAAGCCCCGGTGCGCCGACAGCGGCGACGGATGCGGCGCTTCCAGCACGCAGTGGCCGGCGCCCAGCAGCGGCTTCTTGGCCTGCGCGTGGCTGCCCCACAGCATGAACACAAGACTCGGGCGGCTGGCGGCGAGGTTCTGGATCAGGCAATCGGTGACGGCTTCCCAGCCTCGCCGCGCATGGCTGGCGGCCTGGCCCTGTTCCACCGTCAGCACGGTGTTGAGCAGCAGCACGCCCTGGCGCGCCCAGCCTTCCAGGTTGCCGGAGGCGCGCGGCGCGCAGTTGTCGTTGGCACCGAACTCCGCGGCGATTTCCTTGAAGATGTTGCGCAGGCTGGGCGGCACCTTGATGCCTTCCGGCACCGAGAACGCCAGCCCGTGCGCCTGCGGCAGCTCAACGCCGCCGACCGTGCCGGTGCCGTGGTAGGGGTCCTGGCCCAGGATCACCACCTTGACCGCGTCGGGCGGGGTCAGGTGCAGCGCGTGGAAGACATGGTGCGGGAATACCGGCTTGCCGGCGGCACGTTCGCCGTCGACAAAGGCGGCCAGCTCCTGCCACGCCGGCACGCGGATGCACGGGTCCAGCAATGTGCGCCAGGCGGCGGGCAGGGCGTCGGCCTGGGCCTGCAGGCTGGCGGCAGGGGACGGTTCGCCGGGGGCGCGGGGGGCTTCGGCGGCGAAGAGATCGGCTTGCATGTGTAAGGAAAGCTTGGCGGGAAAACCGCGATTATGAGGCCTTGCCTTCGGCAATTCCCGCCAGGCGGTAGCCGCGGGCGGCCTTGCTAAGGTCCGACGGTGCCAGCGCGGCAACGGTGGCCAGCCGCGCGGCAAAGGCGCGCAGGGCATCGGCCGCGTGCGCGGCGTCGCCATCGAGCCATTCCAGTTCGAGTTCCTGGATGGGTTCCTGCGCGGCGCTGGCCGGCGCGGCGATGGTGCCGGTGTCGAGCGCGGCCTCGATGCGGGCGCCGTCCTGCGTGACCAGCCAGGTGCGGCGGACGAAGTCGGTGCGGAACACCGGTGCCAGCCGGCCGATCAGTGGCGCGAGCACGGTTTGCGCTTCCGCGGGAAAGGTTTGCAGCTCGATGGCCTCGCCGGCGATCTTCGTCTCCCATTCATGGCGCGTGGCCAGGCCGCCCTGGCTGCTGCCGGCGGTCTTCAGCGTCTGCAGCCATTGCGCGCCCTTGCGGCGCAGCCGCAGCGCGGCACGCGCCCGTGCCAGGTCACGTTGCGGGGTATCGAGGTAGACGTTGAGCAGCGTGGCTTCGCCCTGCGGGGCGCCGTTGGCGTCGAGCCAGGCGGCCAGCGGGGCCAGCGCGTCGTCGGGGACGGCGAGTTTCAGTTCGATTTCCTGGGGCATGGCAGCAGGCGATTTCAGAGGGTTGGCGAGGGCGATGTCTTTCCAGTCACCGCCAGCCGGCCCCCTCTCCCGCTTGCGGGAGAAGGGAGCAAACCGCCAGCGTGCGTCGGCAGGCGTTAGCTCAGGCAAACAGCCGTGCCAGCTCCACGCCCGGATCCGGCGCCCGCATAAACGCTTCGCCCACCAGGAACGCATGCACGTTGGCATCGCGCATGCGCTTCACATCGGCCTGGCCGAGGATGCCGGACTCGGTCACCACCAGCTTGTCGGCCGGCATATGCGGCAGCAGGTCCAGCGTGTTGTCCAGCGACACCTCGAAGGTGCGCAGGTTGCGGTTGTTCACGCCGAGCAGCGGCGTTTTCAGGCGCAGCGCCGCGTCGAGCTCGTCGTCGCCGTGCACTTCCACCAGCACATCCATGCCGAGCTCAAGCGCACAGGCTTCCAGTTCGGCCATCAGGCCCGGGTCCAGCGCGGCGACGATCAGCAGGATGCAGTCGGCGCCCCAGGTGCGCGCTTCATACACCTGGTACAGGTCGACCATGAAGTCCTTGCGCAGGGCCGGCAATGGGCAGGCGCCGCGGGCGCGCTTCAGGTAGTCGGCGTGTCCCTGGAAGAAGTTCACGTCGGTCAGCACCGATAAACAGGCAGCGCCATGGCTGGCGTAGCTTTCGGCAATGGCCTCGGGCACGAAGTGCTCGCGCAGCACGCCCTTGGACGGCGATGCCTTCTTGACCTCGGCGATCACGCCGGCCTGGCCGGCGGCGATCTTCTCGCGCAGCGCGCGCTCAAAGCCGCGCGGTGCCAGGCCCGGCTCAGTGCGCAGGCTTTCGGCCTCCGCGCGCAGGCTGGGCAGGTCGCGCTTCTTGCGTGCGGCGGCGACCTCGTCGGCCTTTACGGCCAGGATCTTTTGCAGGATGTCGGACATATTCGCGTCTCTTACTTGAACTGCTGGGTGGCGCGCACGAACTGGTCGAGCTTCTCTTGCGCCGCGCCGCTGGCAATCGCCTCGCGCGCGCGGCGGATGCCGTCTTCGACGGAGTCGGCCACGTTGGCGGCGTACAGCGCGGTGCCGGCGTTCAGCGAGACGATCTCGCGCGGCGTGCCCGGTACGTTGGTCAGCGCTTCAAGCAGCATTTCCTTCGACTCCGTCGCATCGGCCACCTTCAGGCCGCGGTTGGAGATCATCTGCAGGCCGAAGTCCTCGGGGTGGATCTCATATTCGCGCACCTCGCCGTCCTTCAGTTCGCCCACCAGCGTGGCGGCGCCAAGCGAGACCTCGTCCATGCCGTCCTTGCCGTACACCACGATGGCATGCTTCGCGCCCAGGCGCTGCATCACGCGCACCTGGATGCCGACCAGGTCGGGATGGAACACGCCCATCAGGATGTTGGGCGCATCGGCCGGGTTGGTCAGCGGGCCCAGGATATTGAAGATGGTGCGCACGCCCATCTCCTTGCGGATCGGGGCGACGTTCTTCATCGCCGGGTGGTGCGTGGGCGCGAACATGAAGCCGATGCCGGTCTCTTCGATGCACTGGCCGACCTGCTCGGGCGTCAGCATGATGTTCACGCCCAGCGCTTCCAGCACGTCCGCGCTGCCCGACTTGGAGCTGACGCCGCGGTTGCCATGCTTGGCGATCCTGGCGCCGGCGGCGGCCGCGACGAACATCGATGCGGTCGAGATATTGAAGGTGTGCGAGCCATCGCCGCCGGTGCCGACGATATCGACGAAGTTTTCGCGATCGGCCACCGGCACCTTGTTGGCGAACTCGCGCATCACCTGCGCGGCGGCGGAGATCTCGCCGATGGTTTCCTTCTTGACGCGCAGGCCGGTCAGGATTGCGGCGGCCATCACCGGCGAGATCTGCCCCTGCATGATCTGCCGCATCAGGTGCAGCATCTCGTCATGGAAGATTTCGCGGTGCTCGATGCAGCGCGTCAGGGCTTCTTGCGGCGTGATCATGGCGTTCTCGTTGACAGTCTGGATGGCGTGGTGCGGGCTGGAAGGTGCGGAATCGAGCAGTCTCATCGCGGCGCCTTGACGAAGTTGGCCAGCAGCGCATGGCCATGTTCGGACAGGATCGACTCGGGATGGAACTGCACGCCTTCAACGGCGAGCGTCTTGTGGCGCACGCCCATGATCTCGCCGTCCGGGGTCCAGGCGGTGATCTCCAGGCAATCGGGCAGGGTTTCGCGCTCGATCGCAAGTGAATGATAGCGCGTCACGTCGAAGTGCCTGGGCAGTCCGGCGAACACGCCTTGCTGCGTGGTCTCGATGGTGCTGACCTTGCCGTGCATCACCTGCTTGGCGCGGATCACCTTGCCGCCAAAGGCCTCGCCGATGGCCTGGTGGCCCAGGCACACGCCCAGCAGCGGGATCTTGCCGGCAAAGTGCTGCAGCGCCGCCACCGAGATGCCGGCTTCCTTCGGGCTGCACGGCCCGGGCGAGACGCAGATGTGGTCCGGCTTGAGCGCCTCGATCTCCTCGATGGTGATCTCGTCGTTGCGGTAGGTGCGCACGTCCTCGCCCAGTTCGCCGAAATACTGGACCAGGTTATAGGTGAACGAATCGTAGTTGTCGATCATCAGCAGCATGGCGTCTGTCTCCTGTTCTCTCAGATGTCGGAGTCCAGGCCATCCTGGACCTGCTCGGCGGCGCGGATCACGGCGCGCGCCTTGGCTTCGGTTTCCCTCCATTCGGCTTCGGGATCCGAGTCGGCAACGATGCCGGCGGCGGCTTGCACGTAGAGGTTGCCGTCCTTGACGATGCCGGTGCGGATCGCGATCGCCAGGTCCATCTCGCCGCCGAACGACAGGTAGCCCACCGCGCCGCCATAGATGCCACGCTTGCGCGGTTCCAGCTCGTCGATGATCTCCATCGCATGGACCTTGGGCGCGCCCGACAGCGTGCCGGCCGGGAAGGTCGCGCGCAGCACGTCCAGGTTGCTGATGCCTTCGCGCAGCGTGCCTTCGACCGAGCTGACGATATGCTGCACGTGCGAGTACTTCTCGATCACCATCTTGTCGGTGACCTTGACCGAACCGGTTTCGGCGATGCGGCCGATATCGTTGCGCGCAAGGTCGATCAGCATCACGTGCTCGGCGATCTCCTTCGGATCCTGCAGCAGCTCGGTGGCGAGCTGGGCGTCCTTCTCCGGCGTATTGCCACGCGGGCGCGTGCCGGCCAGCGGGCGGATGGTGACGATGTGTTCGCTGCGCATGTCGCCGTTGGTGCCGACCTTGCGCTCTTCCTGGCGCACCAGGATCTCCGGCGAGGCGCCCACCACCTGGAAGTCGCCGAAGTTGTAGAAGTACATGTACGGCGACGGGTTCAGCGAACGCAGCGCGCGGTACAGCGAAAGCGGCGCGTCACGGTAAGGCTTGACCAGGCGCTGCCCGATCTGCACCTGCATCATGTCGCCGGCCATGATGTATTCCTTGGCCTTGTGCACCGCGGCCAGGTAGTCGGCCTTGGCGAATTCGCGGTAGACCTCGGTCTGCACCGACGGGCTGGTGACCGGCACATCCACCGGCTGGCGCAGCTTCATGCGCAGCTCGCGCAGGCGCTGGCGGGCGCGCGAATAGGCTTCCGGCGTGGTCGGGTCGGCGTAGACGATCAGGTAGAGCTTGCCCGACAGGTTGTCGATGACGGCCAGTTCCTCGCACAGCAGCAGCTGGATGTCCGGCAGGTTCAGGTCATCGGGCTTGTGCGTGTCGGCGAGCTTCTTCTCGATATAGCGCACCGCGTCGTAGCCGAAGTAGCCGGCCAGGCCGCCGCAGAAGCGTGGCAGCCCCGGGCGCAGCGCCACCTTGAAGCGCTGTTCGAACTCGGCGATGAAGTCGAGCGGGTTGCCTTCGTGGGTTTCCACCACCTTGCCGTCGGTCACCACCTCGGTGCGGTTGCCGAAGGCGCGCAGCAGCGTGCGGGCATGCAGGCCGATAAACGAAAAGCGCCCGAAGCGCTCGCCGCCCACCACCGATTCCAGCAGGAAGGTGTTGACGCCGCGCGTCTGCGACTGGGCCAGCTTCAGGTACAGCGACAGCGGCGTTTCCAGGTCGGCAAAGGCCTCGGCGATCAGCGGGATGCGGTTGTAGCCCTGGTCGGCCAGCGATTTGAATTCCAGTTCGGTCATGTCGGTCCTCTTGTGCGGCGCGCGCTGCGCGGTGGAGGGGCGCGGCGCCGCTTGTCGGCAATCAGGCTGGAGCGAATGGATACCCGCCCCGTTGGCGGGCCGTGGTGCAAGCGGCTTGCGGACAAGACTGCACACGGCCGGGGAAGGGCGTGCGGCGCGTTCTTGAGCTAAACGTAGCACACGAATATGGCGGCTACGCTGGCTTGCCGCGGGTTTTGGTGGGAATGCCCGGCAGCTGGGCCGGTGTGGCGAGGCCCTCGGGTCGAGGGCTCGTCAGCAGACTCGCGAACGCACTTTACGCCTGTTGGGAGGCGCGCCAGCGACGCCAGGGCCAAGCCTGCCGATCACTGCCAGAAGAGATGCGTTTGCGGTTGAGAAACATGAAATGTTTGGAGTTTGGTCGGGATCGACGAAATTCGGACTATCGATGACCTGCCCAGTGTGCTGCAAACAGCGCTGCGGCGTGGGCAATGGAGTCGACTATACCATCGGCGTCAACGGCTTGTACAGGGTTGCCATGGTTGTAGCCATAGGGCACCAGCAGCACGCCCATGCCGGCCGCGCGGGCCGCCTGCGCGTCGTTTTCCGAGTCGCCCAGCGCCGCCATTGCCGACGGCTCCAGCCCGAAGGCGTCGGCCACTTTCAGCAGCGGGAAGGGGTCGGGCTTGCGCAGCGGGAAGGCGTCGCCACCGTAGACCAGCTCGAAGTACTGGGCGAGGCCGGTCTTGGCCAGCAGCGGCTCGGTGAAGCTGTAGGGCTTGTTGGTCACGCAGGCCAGGCGCAGCCCGGCCGCCTTCATCGCCGCCAGGCCTTCGCGCACGCCGGGGTAGACCTGCGAGAACTGGCCGTTGATGCGGATGTACTCGCGGTCGTACAGCGCATAGGCGTCGGCGAACAGGCTGTTGGCGTGCAGCGGCGAGAAGCGCGCGTCCAGCACGCGCCGGATCAGGTTCTCCGAGCCCTTGCCGACATAGCTGACGATCTCCGCCTCCGACATCGGCGCTGCCGGCCCCAGGTTGGGGTGCTGGCGGCCCAGCGCCAGCAGCATGGCGTTGATCGAGGCGTGGAAGTCGCCCGCGGTGTCGACCATGGTGCCGTCGAGGTCGACGATCACGCCTTCGATGCCGCGCCAGTCGTTGCGGCGCAGGAACACGCCCTCGGTCATTGCCCGGCCTTGGCCAGTTCGCCGCGCAGCGCCGAGATGATGCCGCGGTAACCGCCGTCCGCATCGGGCTTGCCGAACACGGCCGAGCCCGCCACGAAGGTGTCGGCGCCGGCCGCGGCGATCTCGGCGATGTTGTCTACCTTCACGCCGCCGTCCACTTCCAGCAGGATGGTGCGGCCGGTGCGGGCGGTGTACTCATCGATGCGCTGGCGCACGGCGCGCAGCTTGTTGAGCGTCTCGGGAATGAACGACTGGCCGCCGAAGCCCGGGTTGACCGACATCAGCAGGATCACGTCCAGGCGGTCCATCACGTGGTCCAGGTGGTGCAGCGGCGTGGCCGGGTTGAACACCAGGCCGGCCAGGCAGCCGTGGTCGCGGATCAGCGCGAGCGAGCGGTCCACGTGCTCGCTGGCTTCCGGGTGGAAGGTGATGATATTGGCGCCCGCCTTGGCAAAGTCCGGGATGATCCGGTCCACCGGGCGCACCATCAGGTGCACGTCGATCGGCGCGGTCACGTGCGGGCGGATCGCCTCGCACACCAGCGGGCCCACGGTCAGGTTGGGCACGTAATGGTTGTCCATCACGTCGAAGTGGATCCAGTCGGCGCCGGCCTCGGTCACGCGGCGCACTTCCTCGCCCAGGCGGGCAAAGTCGGCGGACAGGATGGACGGGGCGATGCGGTAGGTGGGCGTGCTCATGTCGGCGGCTAGGAGGTGGGGTGCTGGGGAATGCTGTTTTTTGCGTCTCTGGCGCGCCCAGGGGCGGGCGCCAGAGGGGTCAGGCGGGGCGTCCGGCGCGGCCCGGACCTGAAAGGGCTATATTCTACCGCTGCCCCGGCGCTCGGTGATCTTGCCCGTGCTCTTGCCCGTGCCGCGGCCATCCCGCACAATGCGGCTACCCACTTCCCTGCCTGGCGCCTCACGCCGGCCCTGCCCACGATGAGCGAGTACGCTTTCTCCGTCTCGGTACGCACCCAGTACCTGCCGGACCAGTCAGAACCTGAGCGCGGGCGCCATGCCTTCGCCTACACCATTACCATCCACAATACCGGCGAGGTGGCGGCGCAGCTGATCTCGCGCCACTGGGTCATCACCGACAGCGACAACGGCACGCAGGAAGTGGCGGGCCTGGGCGTGGTCGGCCACCAGCCGCTGCTCAAGCCGGGCGAGCATTTCGAATACACCAGCTGGGCCACCATCTCGACCCCGGTGGGATCGATGAAGGGCGAATACTTCTGCGTGGCCGAGGACGGCCACCGCTTCGAGGTACCGATCCCTGAATTCGCGCTGGTGCTGCCGCGCATGCTGCACTGACCCTGCCGGGAACCTATTGGCGCGATGCGCTGTCCTGATCCTGCGGCGGCGCTTCAGCGGCGCCCTGCGCCGGCTGGCGCGACGGATGCTCGGACGGGGCGCGCGTGGGACGCGGGTTCGTTTTCGCCGTGCCCATGGTCCAGACCACGATAAAGATCAGCAGGAACAGCGCCACGCCGGCTTCCAGGGCGAACAGCAGCATGGGATGGGCTTCGAAGAACTTGCTCATGGCGGATGCAGCGCAGGCCCGCGGGGGCGCAGGCGGTGGTTGAAGGATGACGGTGGGATTGTAGGGGCAATCGGCCCCGCAAGCTGCGCCGGCCCGGATTTTGAACAATAGCAAGATGGCATACGCAGACTCTTTCCCGATTTCCCCGGTTTCTCCCTGGCGCTCGCTGCGCATTCGCGGCTGGCTGGCGCTGTCCGGCGCGGCCGTGCTGCTGGCCGGCTGCATGAGCGGCCCGCCGCCGCGCATCGAGACCGGCCCGGCCGGCACCACGCCGCCGACGGCCTCGTCGCAGAAAGGCAGTCTGCAGGCCGCCAGCTGGGCCGAGATCGGCGGCTGGGCCCAGGACGACGTGCGCGCCGCCTGGCCCGCGCTGCAGGCCAGCTGCCAGGCGCTGAAGAAGCGCGCCGAGTGGAGCCGCGCCTGTGCCGCCGGCATGATGGTCGATGCCGGCAACCTCAACGCCATGCGCGCCTATTTCGAAAGCAACTTCCAGCCGTACCGCGTGGTCAACGGCGATGGCACTGACTACGGCCTGATCACCGGCTACTACGAACCGATCCTGCACGGCTCGCGCACGCGCCAGGGCAAGTTCCAGGTGCCGCTGTACCGCAAGCCGGCGCAGTTCGGCAACCGCCCGCTGCCGGCCCGCGCCGAGCTGCTGCAGAACCCGGCCATGCGCGGCAGCGAGCTGGTCTGGGTGGATGACGCGGTCGAGGCCGCCTTCCTGCAGATCCAGGGCTCGGGCCGCATCCGCATGGCCGATGGCAGCATCATGCGGGTGGGCTTCGGCGGCACCAACGAACAGCCGTTCCGCTCCTTCGGCAAATGGCTGCTGGACCGCGGCGAGATCACGCCGGCACAGGCCACCATGCAGGGCATCAAGGCGTGGGCGCGCGCCAACCCGGGCCGCGTCGACGAGATGCTCAACATCAACCCGCGCTTTGTCTTCTTCCGCGAGCTGCCGGCCAACAACGACGGCCCGGTGGGCGCGCTGGGCGTGCCGCTGACCGCGGAGCGCTCGATCGCGGTCGACCCGGCCACCATCCCGCTGGGGGTGCCGGTATTCCTGTCGACCACGCGCCCGCTGTCGACCGAGCCGATCCAGCGGCTGATGTTCGCGCAGGACACCGGCAGCGCCATCAAGGGCGGGGTGCGCGCGGATTTCTTCTGGGGTGCGGGCGATGCCGCCGGCGAGACCGCGGGCCGCATGAAGCAGGGCGGCCGCATGTGGGTGCTGATGCCGCGCAGCTGACCTCGGCAACGCAAAAAAGGGCGCCATCGCGGCGCCCTTTTTTCATGGTGGACAGCCCTCAGCGCGGGCGCTGGTCGACGATCCGCCGCGCCTTGCCCACCGAGCGCTCGACGCCGCCCTCCGGCAGCACCTCGATGCCGGCGGTGACGCCGATATAGGCCTTGATCTCCTGCGCCAGCCGCTCGCGCGCGCCTTGCGCCAGCGCGGGCTCGCTGCCGTGGGCGCATTCCACGCGCACCGTCAGCGTGTCCATGTGGCCGTCCTTGGCCAGCACGCACTGGTAGTGCGGCGCCAGCTCGGCGTGCTTGAGGATCAGTTCCTCGATCTGCGACGGGAACACGTTGACCCCGCGCACGATCATCATGTCGTCGGTGCGGCCGGTGATCTTCTCCATGCGGCGGAATGCCGGGCGCGCCGTGCCCGGCAGCAGCCGGGTCAGGTCGCGGGTGCGGTAGCGCACCACAGGCATCGCCTCCTTGGTCAGCGAGGTGAACACCAGCTCGCCGAACTCCCCGTCGGGCAGCACTGCGCCGGTGTCGGGATCGATGATCTCGGGGTAGAAATGGTCTTCCCAGATGGTCGGCCCGTCCTTGGTCTCGGCGCACTCATTGGCCACGCCCGGGCCCATCACCTCTGACAGGCCATAGATATCGACTGCCGAGATGCCCATGCGCTTCTCGATCGCCAGCCGCATTTCCGGCGTCCACGGCTCCGCGCCGAAGATGCCCACGCGCAGCGAGCTGCTGGCCGGGTCGATGCCCTGGCGCTCGAACTCGTCGGCGATCGCCAGCATATAGCTGGGCGTCACCATGATGACCTCGGGCTTGAAGTCCTGGATCAGCTGCACCTGGCGCTCGGTCTGGCCGCCGCCGAAGGGGATCGCGGTCAGGCCGGCCTTTTCCACGCCGTAGTGCGCGCCCAGGCCGCCGGTGAAGAGGCCGTAGCCGTAGCTGATATGCACCTTGTCGCCGCGCCGCGCGCCCGAGGCGCGGATCGAGCGCGCCATCACCGTGGCCCAGTTGTCGATGTCCTGGAGCGTGTAGCCGACCACGGTGGGCTTGCCGGTGGTGCCGGACGAGGCGTGGATGCGCGCCACGCGGTCCTGCGGCACCGCGAACATGCCGAACGGGTAGTTGTCGCGCAGGTCCTGCTTGCTGGTGAACGGGAAGCGCGCCAGGTCGGCCAGCGAATGCAGCTGGTCGGGGTGGACCCCGGCTTCGTCGAACTTGCGGCGGTACACCGGCGAATTGGCGTAGGCGTGGTTGAGCGACCATCTCAGCCGCTCCAGCTGCAAGGCCTGCAGCTCGGCGCGGCTGGCGGTCTCGATCGCATCCAGGGGCAGATCGGTCAGGCGCGTGCTCATGTCGTCTCCTGCACGGGGGCGTTTATCTTAAGTATCTTGCCGGATTTGCTCAGGTGCCTTCCGTCCCTTCCGGCGGCGGCACCACATGTCCCCTGATCTGCGCCGACTTGCCGCGGAACATCGCCACCACCTGGCCCGCGGCGTTGGTCACGCGGATATCGTAGATGCCGTGCCGGCCGGACAGGACCTGCTCGGTGGCCTCGGCGGTCAGCACGTCGCCGCCGTGCACGGGCTTGAGGAACTCGATGCTGCAACCTGCCGCCACGGTGTTGATGTTATGGCTGTTGCAGGCAAAAGCGAAGGTCGAATCGGCCAGCGTGAACATCAGGCCGCCGTGGCAGATGCCGTGCCCGTTGAGGAATTCCTTGCGCACCGGCATGGTCAGCCGGGCGTAGCCGGGCCGCACGGCCTCGACCGTGATGCCCAGCCAGCGGCTGCAGGTGTCGGCTTCATACATGGCGGCGGCGGCCGCTTCGGCGAGGGCCTGGGGGTCCTGTTTCAAGCTGGTCTCCTATATAGAGTGGCGGGCAGGCCCGCGCGGCTTACTTGCCGGTGAAGTGCGGGGCGCGCTTTTCGAGGAAGGCGTTGACGCCCTCAGCATAGTCGGCGGACTGGCCGAGCTCGCGCTGCAGGTCGCGCTCCAGGTCCAGCTGGGCGTCCAGCGTGGCGGTGGCGCTGGCATGCATGGCGCGCTTGATCGCGGCCAGCGCGCGGGTCGGCTGCCCGGCCAGGTGCGTGGCCAGCGCCAGCGCCTGTTCCGGCAGCAGCGGGTCGTCCATGGTCTCCCAGACCAGCCCCCATTTCTCGGCCTCTTCGGCGCTCAGCCGCTCGCCGGTCATGGCCAGGCCCAGCGCGCGCGCCATGCCGATGCGCTTCGGCAGCAGCCAGGAGCCGCCCGAATCCGGCACCAGCCCGATCTTGACGAAAGCCTGGATAAAGCTGGCCGAGCGCGCCGCCAGCACCATGTCGCAGGCCAGCGCCAGGTTGGCGCCGGCGCCGGCCGCGGTGCCGTTGACCGCGGCCACCACTGGCAGCGGCAGGGCCTGCAGCCGGCGGATCAGCGGGTTGAACCAGGTATCGATCAGCTCGCCCAGGTCGGTCATGTGCCCCGGCGTGAAATCCAGGTCGGCCAGGTCCTGGCCGGCGCAGAAGCCACGGCCCGCACCGGTCAGCAGCAGGGCGCGCGCGCCGCCGGCCTCGACATGGTCGAGCGCCTGCTGCAGCGCCTGGTGCATCGCGCGGGTGAAGCTGTTGAGCTTGTCGGGGCGGTTCAGGGTGATCACGGCCACCGGGCCCTGCCATTGCAGCAAGACCGGGCCGGCATCGATGCTGACCGGCTGGCCAGCGGAGGTGGACATCGGGGGCATTGGGTTGTCTCCTGCCGGATATTTTGTCGCGGTCGGCGCGGGCGGCTGTTGTCGACGGCGCCTCTTAAATAAACCGACCAGTCGGTCGGCAAATGTTAGCACTATTTTTGGGCTGCCGGTTGGCACGTGGCTTCCAAGGCCGGCAGGGTCCGCAATGCCGGGCGCGGGCGTCGCTCTATAATCGCGCTGCCAACAACAATCTGAAACCTGCCGGCCGACATCTGTGTGCGGATCCCGGCATGCTCGCCTATTCGCATTGGAATTCCTATGAAGAAGATCGCTGCATTACTCCTGATTTCGTCCGTGGCGCTGTTTGCGGCGTGCGGCAAGAAAGAAGCGGCCTCCGCTGCCGGCGCCGACACGGCCACCAAGATCATTGTCGGCCTGGACGACAACTTCCCGCCCATGGGTTTTCGCGATAACAACAACGAGCTGGTCGGCTTCGATATCGACATGGCCAAGGAGGCCAGCCGCCGTCTCGGCATGACGGTCGAGTTCAAGCCGATCGACTGGAGCGCCAAGGAGGCGGAACTTAACGGCAAGCGCGTGGATGTGCTGTGGAACGGGCTGACCATCACCGAAGAGCGCAAGAAGAACATCAGCTTCACCGCGCCCTATATGACCAACCACCAGATCGTCATCGTCGGTGCCAGCTCGCCGGTGAAAGCCAAGGCCGACCTGGCCGGCCGCCTCGTCGGCGCGCAGGACGGCAGCAGCGCGGTGGATGCGATCAAGAAGGAAAGCCAGGTCGCCGCCAGTCTGAAGGAACTCAAGACCTTCGGCGATAACGTGACGGCGCTGATGGACCTGTCGACCGGCCGCCTTGACGCAATTGTGGTGGATGAAGTGGTAGGCCGCTACCTGATCAGCAAGCGTGCCGGCGAATACAAGGTGCTGGAGGAAAACTTCGGCACGGAAGAATATGGCGTCGGCGTGCGCAAGGATGACGCCGAGCTGCTCGGCAAGCTCGACAAGACCCTGGCCTCGATGAAGCAGGATGGCACGGCAGCCCGCATCGCCACCCAGTGGTTCGGCACTGACATCACCAAGTAATCCAGACGCTGCGTGACGCCCTGCGCCGTTCAGGCAGGGCGCCGCGCCATGTCCGGACCCAGGGCGCCGTCCCGGCGCCCGGGATCCCACCTCCTTCTTGTTTCGCGCGAGCATGGACTACGTCTTATCTCTTCTGGCGCCAT
The DNA here is from genome assembly GCF_058787995.1 of Cupriavidus sp. FW305-27. Classification (NCBI taxonomy): domain Bacteria; kingdom Pseudomonadati; phylum Pseudomonadota; class Betaproteobacteria; order Burkholderiales; family Burkholderiaceae; genus Cupriavidus; species Cupriavidus sp. FW305-27. The sequence continues at coordinate 2,544 of NZ_JBYTAG010000106.1, read as the reverse complement.
TGGCGCAGGGTGCGCAAGTCACGCTCACACTATTCGCCATCACGCTCGCCCTGTCAGTGCCGCTGGGGCTGGCGCTGGCGCTGGCACGCATCTCGTCATGGCCGTGGCTGAGCGGCCTGGTCAATGGCTATATCTGGCTGATGCGCGGCACGCCGCTGATGCTGCAGATGCTGTTTATTTATTTCGCACTGCCGTTCGTGCCCGTCATCGGCGTGCGCCTGCCTGACTTTCCCGCGGCGGTGGTGGCTTTCGCCCTGAACTACGCGGCCTATTTCGCGGAAATCTTCCGCGCCGGGATCAAGTCGGTCGATCGCGGCCAGTATGAGGCCAGCAAGGCGCTGGGCATGACCTATTTTCAGACCATGCGGCGGGTCGTGCTGCCGCAGATGGTCAGCCGGGTGTTGCCGCCGGTCAGCAATGAAACCATTACGCTGATCAAGGACACGTCCCTGATCTACGTGCTGGCCCTCAACGATATTCTTCGCACCGCGCGCGGCATCGTGCAGCGGGATTTCACCACCACGCCTTTTCTGGTCGCTGCGCTCTTCTATCTGGTGATGACGCTGATTCTGACCTGGTTCTTCCAGAATCTTGAAAAACGCTATGCCAAACATGATGACTAGCCCGACCGGCGCCAATTCCCACAATGCGCCCGGCATCATGATCGCTGCGCGGGATCTGTTCAAATCGTTCGGGCCACTGGAGGTCTTGCGCGGTGTCTCCCTGACCTTGCGCAAGGGGGATGTCACCGCGGTGATCGGGCCCTCGGGCTCGGGCAAGAGTACCTTGCTGCGCTGCCTGAATCATCTTGAGGTGATTGACCGCGGCACCCTTGAAATCGAAGGCGAGGCGCTGACGGCCGCCGGCCCTGACGGCACAGCCAGATATGTGCCGGACGCTGAAGTGCGGCGCATCTGCCGGAAGATGGGCATGGTGTTCCAGTCGTTCAACCTGTTTCCGCATATGACGGTGCTGCAGAACATCATCGAAGCCCCCATGACCGTCAAGGGACTGGCGCGCGACGCGGTGGTGCCCAAGGCCGAAGAGCTGCTGCGCAAGGTCGGCCTGCTGGCCAAGCGGGACAGCTACCCGGCGCGCCTGTCCGGCGGCCAGAAGCAGCGGGTGGCGATTGCGCGGGCGCTGGCCATGGAGCCCGACATCATGCTGTTTGACGAGCCGACCTCGGCGCTGGACCCGGAACTGACCGGGGAGGTGCTGCGCACCATGCGGCAACTGGCCGAAGAACATATGACCATGCTGGTCGTCACGCATGAGATGGGGTTTGCGCGGGAAGTGGCAAACCACGTCGTGTTCATGGATGAGGGCAGGATTCTTGAGGAAGGGTCGCCTGAGGAAGTGTTCGGGACCCCAGCTCACGCGCGCACCCGCGAATTCCTGGCGCACATGCTCTAGGGGGCGCCTGCGCCGCCACGCCACAACAGGTGGCAGAATAGCCCGCAGCCGGTGGCGACAGTGCCATCCGCCTGCAAATACATAGGAGAAGACATGCCGTACGAAAACATCCTGGTCGAAACCCGTGGCCGTGTTGGCCTGGTCACGCTGAACCGCCCGAAGGCCCTGAACGCGCTCAATGACGCGCTGATGGACGAGCTTGGCGCCGCGCTGACCGCCTTCGACCAGGATGAGGGCATCGGCGCCATCGTCATTACCGGCAGCGAGCGCGCCTTTGCCGCCGGCGCCGATATCGGCATGATGGCCAAGTATTCCTTCATGGATGTGTACAAGGGCGATTACATCACGCGCAACTGGGAAACCATCCGCAAGATCCGCAAGCCGGTGATTGCCGGCGTGGCCGGCTATGCGCTGGGCGGCGGCTGCGAGCTGGCGATGATGTGCGACATCATCATCGCGGCGGATTCGGCCAAGTTCGGCCAGCCCGAGGTGAAGCTGGGCACCATGCCCGGCGCCGGCGGCACCCAGCGCCTGCCGCGCGCGGTGTCCAAGGCCAAGGCCATGGACCTGTGCCTGACCTCGCGCATGATGGATGCCGCCGAAGCCGAGCGCTCGGGCCTGGTATCGCGCGTGGTGCCGGCCGACAAGCTGCTGGACGAAGTGCTGGCGGCTGCCGAAACCATCGCCGGGTTCTCGCTGCCGGTGGTCATGATGATCAAGGAGTCGGTCAACGCCGCCTACGAGACCACGCTGGCCGAAGGCGTGCACTTCGAGCGCCGGCTGTTCCATGCCACCTTCGCCAGCGAAGACCAGAAGGAAGGCATGGCTGCTTTCGTCGAGAAGCGCAGCCCGAATTTCCAGCATCGCTAAGGCCCGGATCAGGGAATACCCGAGGGCAGTGCGGGGGTATTATGTTTCTCCCGCACTCGTCATTTCGGGGATTTCCTTTGCCACTCAATGGCTTACGACATAATCCCCGGAACCCCTAGCGGATCGTTGTGACAAAGTTGTTGCAAGGTGCGCGAATCCGGCCTAATATTCGCCCCCTCGCAACACACAACGCAGCGCTGCAAAGCAGACGCAGCAAGGGTTGCGGGGTCGACCGGAAGGGTTGGCGCAGCGAAGTTGGCG
>NZ_JBYTAG010000105.1:0-17097 GCF_058787995.1 Cupriavidus sp. FW305-27 | reverse complement strand
TGAACGCCTCGTCGTACTTCGTCATGAAAAACACCCCAAAGATTGGATCAACGTCCAACTTTTGGGGTGCAGTTCAACTGGCTCGCGCCGTTTGCTTTTCAGCGCTGCTCATCCGTGCGCGGGACAGCAGCGCTCCCTCGTCAGACCAGCGCCTGCAGGCGGTTGGCGCTCTCGTCCAGTTGCTGCTTGAGCGGCAAGAGCAGGGCGTGGAGGCCGATGCCCTGGGGGATGGTGTCGCTCTGCAGGTCCAGCAAGGTCAGGAAGGACTGAAGACCGACGCTGACACGCAGGATGTCGTCTGCGATAACCGATTGCCCCAATTGCCGGTCATGCATTGGCCCACGCCAACCGGCAAATGGAAACGCGGATTCCGTATATTCCAGCCTGGTTCTTCAGAGGCTGATTTGAGCTTTGCGATACGACCCCGGCGCACTGCCCGTCCAGCCCTTGAAGGCGCGCTGGAACGCGGCACTATCGGCGAATCCCAACTCCTGCGCCAATTCTGCGAGTGGCACCGAACTGGTGTTGAGACGAACAATTGCAATATCTCGCCGCAGCTCGTCCTTCAGCGTTTGAAACGAGGTTCCCTCCATGGCCAACCGCCGTTGCAGGGTTGCCGTCGACATGTGCAATGCGCTGGCGGACTCCCCGAGGTCCGGCCAACTGGGCTGCGTACGTTGCAAATATGCGCGTACGCGTGAACTCGCCACGTCACGGTCGGTTCGCGGGACAACGATATTGGCCTGTGCATCGGCCAGGAATGCGCGCAGCGCAACTTCGTCCCGTCGCACGGGACTGAGCAGCCATGTTGCTTCGAACCAAAACGCTGTCTGACCCAGCCCGAACTCCAGATGCGCCGGAAAGATCTTGCCGTAGCTGCCGGCGTGAGGCGGGTTATCAAAAGCAAAGTCAAAGCGTGCAGCAGGCAAACGGCCACCCGCGAGCCAAGCGATAAGGCGCCAAAAAACGCGGACCAGCATCTCATGCAGGAAGACCGGCTGTTCGCTCAATGAGCGGCTGAAGCGCAAGCCAACGCCGGCGAGCTCGCCCTCGCGGCGCGACTCCAGGACAACATCGTCCTGCAGCAACCAGAAGGTCTGCGACACGCGGCGGATGGCGGAGTCGAGGCTACGTGCGCCCAACGCGGAACGTGCCATCAGGGCAAAGCTGCCTGGCTTCAGCGGCCGCGACAGAAAGCCGAGGCACTCGTCTTCACGCCGCTCTATCAAAAGCCGAAAGAGTGCCACGTACTGGGTAGCGGTGATGCGGGCGCCTGCATGTTCAAGCAGTTCCGACGGGATCCCGGCGTCCGCCAGAAAACTCTCGATAGGTTCTCCGCGTGCCTGCACACCGGCAAGCATGCCACGTACAAAGGCGACTGGAACGGTAATGGGAGCTTTAAGCGTCACTGCAGGCAGGCGTCATGGATTGAGGTCTTCTGCCATCCAATCGATGGAATGTGCGATTGCTGGCCGAAGCGTGCGTTTCTAACATGAGCCCCACAAACAAAGCAATTGCTCCGCATCGTCGCGGGCAGGACGGAGACAACTATGTACCTTACGCAAGCGTTGCATCGTGCAGTGCAGCAAAAGCCAGGCCATATTGCCGTGCGGTTCGGTGACCGGCAGCAGACCTTCCGCCAGTTCGCCGACCGTGTGGCGCGCTTAGCTGGGGCGCTGCAAGGGCTTGGCATGCAGCACGGCGATCGCGTCGCCATGCTGGCCCTGAACTCCGACCGCTATCTTGAGTATCAGATGGGGGTGCCGTGGGGCGGCGGTGTCCTAAATCCGTGTAACACGCGCTGGTCCGCTTCGGAGATCCTGTACTCGCTGAACGATTCCGGTTCGACCATCTTGATTGTGGATGAGACCTTTCGCGCGCTCGCCGAGACGATCCGGGGCGACGCGGCCGCGTTGCGCGAAGTGATCTACTGCGGGGAGGGTGACGTACCTGCTGGCATGCACGGATACGAAGCCTTGCTGGCAAAGGCCCAGCCGTTGGACGATGCCGTGCGCCGTGATGAGGACCTGGCCGGTATTTTCTACACGGGCGGGACGACGGGTTTCCCCAAGGGCGTCATGCTGAGCCATGGCAATCTCGTTAGCTCCGGCCTGGCTTTGCGTGCGGAAGGGATGGCTACCCCTGGCGGCACATATTTGCATGCCGCGCCGATGTTCCACCTCGCCGACATGGGTCTGGCGATGCCACACTGGATCGAAGGCAACACGCACTCCGTGATCGCGGCGTTCTCACCGGAACTGGTGCTCGATACGCTGGAGCGCGACCGTGTGACACACCTGCTTCTGGTGCCGACCATGATCCAGATGCTGGTCGACCACCCGGCGATGCGGCAGCCGCGCGACCTGAGCGCACTCCATACCATCATCTACGGAGCTTCACCGATTTCCGAGGCGGTGCTCGAACGCGCGATGACGGCACTGCCCGGGGTGAGCTTCGTGCAAGCGTACGGGATGACCGAATTGTCGCCGCTGGCGACCATTGTTCCCTCCTCTTATCACACGCCCGAAGCTCGCGAGCTCGGCAAGTCGCGCTCAGCCGGCCGCGCCAGCTATTGCACCGAAGTGCGGATCGTGGACCCGGAGGATCGGGAAGTTCCGCGCGGCACCGTCGGCGAGGTCATCGTGCGTGGCCCGAACGTGATGCAGGGCTACTGGAACAAGCCCGAACAGACGGCGGAAGCCCTACGCAACGGCTGGATGCACACCGGGGACGGCGGCTACATGGACAATGACGGCTTCATCTTCATCGTCGATCGCTTGAAGGACATGATCATCAGCGGCGGCGAAAACGTCTACTCGGCAGAGGTCGAGAACGCCATCGCCATGCACAGCGCGGTGGCTGCCTGCGCCGTCATCGGCATCCCCAACGCAGCGTGGGGCGAAGCCGTCCACGCCGTCGTGGTGTGCAAGCCAGATGCATCCGTGACCGCCCAAGAACTGATTGCCCACTGCAAGACACTGATCGCCGGCTACAAGTGTCCGCGCAGTGTCCATTTCCGGGACAGCCTGCCATTGTCGGGCGCCGGCAAGATCCTGAAGACGGAGCTGCGCAAGCCCTATTGGGACAGCCAGATTCGCAAAGTCAGCTAACCACAATCCAACCGCAAGGAACCACCATGACCTCATCCGTGATCGTAGCCGGCGTCGGCATGATTCCCTTCACCAAGCCGGGGGCCAGCGAACCCTACCCGGTGATGGCCGCGAAAGCCATCCGCGCCGCACTCTCCAACGCGGGCGTCGAATACGACAAGGTTCAGCAGGCCTATGCTGGCTATGTCTACGGCGATTCCACTGCCGGCCAGCGTGGGCTCTACGAAGTTGGTATGACGGGCATCCCAGTGGTTAACGTCAACAACAATTGCTCAACGGGGTCGACCGCGTTGTACCTGGCGCGCCAGGCGGTCTCTAGCGGCGCCGTCGATTGCGCCCTTGCCTTCGGCTTCGAGCAGATGACGCCCGGTGCACTGGGGTCTGTGTTTGACGATCGGCCGAGCCCGTTCGAGCGGTTCGATGCCGTTACCGCCGAACTGATTGACGTTCCCGGGATACCGTTCGCCCTTCGCTACTTTGGCGGCGCCGGCCTGGCGCATATGGAGGAGTTCGGCACAAGGCTCGAGACCTTCGCCAAGATTCGCGCCAAGGCCAGCCGGCATGCAGCCAACAATCCTCTGGCATTGTTCCGGACCGTGGTCACGGAGGACGACGTGATGGCATCGCCCATGATCTGGCCCGGCGTGATGACCAAGCTGATGGCCTGCCCACCGACCTGCGGTGCGGCAGCAGCGCTGCTAGTCTCGGAAGCATTCGCCAAGAAGCACGGCCTGGACGCGAGCGTTCGCATCCGCGCCCAGGCCATGACCACCGACACGCCGCCTGCTTTCGAGGCGCGCGATATGCGCGAGGTGGTGGGCTTCAGCATGACACGCAACGCGGCCCGGCAAGTGTATGAAGCGGCCGCCGTCGGACCGGAAGACATCGGCGTGGTGGAATTGCATGATTGCTTCGCTCACAACGAGCTGATTACCTATGAGGCGCTCGGGCTGTGCCCGGTGGGTGGCGCCGAGAAGTTCGTGTCCGATGGCGACAACACCTATGGCGGCCAGATCGTGACCAACCCGTCGGGCGGGCTGCTCTCCAAGGGCCACCCGCTGGGTGCGACCGGGCTGGCGCAATGTACGGAGCTAGTCGAGCAATTGCGCGGGCAGGCCGGTGCACGGCAGGTAGAGGGCCTCCGGCTGGCGCTGCAGCACAACCTGGGCCTCGGTGGCGCGTGCGTCGTCACCCTGTATGAGAGGATCTGACCATGATCGACAAGAAATGGATTGGCCATGAAGTCGGCAGCTCGGTGCTGCCGATCGAGCGCGGTCGGCTGAAGTTTTTCGCCAAGGCAATCGGCGAGACCAACCCGATCTACACCGACCGGGCTGCCGCCCACGACGCCGGTTATGCCGACTTGCCGGCACCACCCACATTCCTGTTCGCTGCGGAGCTGGACTCGGGTGCCATGTTCGGTCTACTCGACCTGCTCGGCGTACCGCATGCCAAGGTTTTGCATGGCGAGGAGAGCTTCGAGTATTTTGGCCCCGTCGTCGCAGGCGACACCGTGACGGTCAGCTCCCACGTCAAGGACATCTACGACAAAAAAGGCGGCGCTTTGGAATTCATCGAAGTCGAGTCGAAAGTGGTCAACCAGCGCGGCGAACACGTGGCCCGGATGCGCTCGCTGACCGTGGTACGCAACTGAAGGACCCCCAATGACAACCCTCTGCTTTGACTCGGTGCAGGTTGGCGACATCCTGCCGTCCCAGAGCCTGCCCCCCGTGAACCGCCACATGCTGGCGCTCTTTGCCGGCGCATCCGGCGACCACCATCCGATCCACATCGACCTTGACTACGCGCGCCGGGCCGGGATGCCGGACGTGTTCGCACACGGCATGCTGGGCATGGCCTGGCTGGGCCGCTTGCTGACCGGCTGGGCGCCGCAGTCGCAACTGCGCCGGTTCGATGCCCGCTTCCAGGGTATTACCCACCTCGGCCATGCCATTTGCTGCAGTGGCCGGGTGGTCGAAAAGCTTGAAGTGAACGGCGAGCGCTGCGTGCGTGTCGAGGTGCAGAGCGCCAACCAGTTCGGACAAACCAGGATTGCAGGCGAGGCGCTGGTCGCGCTGCCCTGAACCACGAGATCACGAAATCGAAAAGGAGACTAACCCATGACTCGCAAACTGGAAGGCAAAGTTGCCCTCGTTACCGGTTCCGGCCGCGGCATCGGCCGCTCCATCGCGCTCAAGCTAGCCAGTGAAGGCGCCCGACTCGTTATCAATGATCTGGACCAGGAGCCAGCCCAGGAGGTGGTGGAAACCATTCGCGCCACTGGCGGGCAGGCCATAGCCTGCGTGGGCAGCGTAACCGCGCCGGACTTCGCCGAGCGCTTCGTCGGTACTGCGGTGAGCGAATACAAAAGCCTTGACATCATCGTCAACAACGCCGGTTATACCTGGGACAACGTGATCCAGAAGATGACGGACGAGCAGTGGTACGCCATGCTCGACTGCCACCTCACGGCGCCGTTCCGCATTCTGCGTGCCGCGCAGCCCGTGATCCGCGGCCTGTCCAAGGCTGAAGGAGAGGCCGGCCAGCGCGCGGTACGCAAGGTGGTCAATATCTCGTCCGTCGCTGGCCTGTTCGGCAATGCCGGGCAAGCAAATTACTCCGCTGCCAAGGCCGGCATCGTCGGCATGACGCAGACACTCGCCAAGGAGTGGGGACGCATGAATGTCACCGTGAACTGCGTGGCATATGGCCTGATCAAGACCCGCCTGACCGGGAGTGCAGCCGGCGAATCCACCGCCAATATCGAAGGCCGCGAGATCAAGGTCGGCGTGAACCCTGACTTGCTGGCCGCGATGGAGCGCGGCATCCCGCTGGGACGCGGCGGCACGCCGGACGAAGCAGCCGGCGCCGTGTACCTGTTCTGCATCCCGGAATCGGACTACGTGAGTGGCCAGACGCTTCTGTGCAGCGGCGGCCTGACCGGCATCTGAGGAGATTAGCGATGCTACCGCAACTGTACCGCCATCGTTGGATGGATGAGGAAATCGAGGCATTCCGGGAGCAGGTGCGCCGCTACGTCGCCGGCGAGCTGGCGCCGAACCTGGACGGATGGCGCCGCCAGGGCTACATCCCGCGCGAAGTCTGGCATGCGTTCGGGCAGATGGGCTTCCTGCTGCCTGAGATCGAGGAAGCCTATGGTGGCGCCGGCGCGAGCCTGGCCTACCAACTGGTGGTGCAGGACGAGCTGGCCAGGGCCGAAGTGCCCGCCACCACAGCCGTCCACAGCATCGCCACTCACTACATCCTGGACTATGGCACGCCAGAGCAGAAACAGCGCTGGCTACCGAAGCTGGTCAGCGGCGAGATGCTGGCCGGCATCGCCATGACCGAACCCGGCTGCGGCTCGGACCTTCAGGCGCTGCGCACGCGCGCGCGCCGCGACGGCAGCGAGTACGTCATCGACGGTGCCAAGACCTTCATTACCAACGGCTTCACCGCCAACTTGCTGGTGGTGGCGGTACGAACGGGTGAGGCGGGTAGCCGGGGGGTGTCGCTGATCGTGCTGGAGACCGAGGATCTGCCGGGATTCCGCGTTGGCCGCCGGCTCGAAAAGCTTGGCCAGCACGCCTCCGATACCGCCGAGTTGTCATTCGATGGCGTGCGGGTTCCCGCCGACCACCTGCTTGGCGAGACGGAAGGACGGGGTTTCGCGCAACTCATGAGCCAGCTTCCCTACGAGCGCATGCTGCTCGCCGTGCCCGCGGCGGCCGTGATCGAGCGTGCTGTCGAACTGACGCTGGAGTACACCCAGCAGCGCAAGGCATTCGGCCAATCGCTGTACGACTTCCAGAACACGCGTTTCAAGCTGGCAGAGTGTGCCACGCTGGCGCATGTGGTGCGCACATTCGTCAATGACTGTATCCAGCGTCTGCTCGATGGTCAGCTCGACGAATCGGCGGCCTACATGGCCAAGTGGTGGTGTACCGAGCAGCAAGGCAAGGTCACTGATGAATGCCTGCAGCTCTTCGGCGGCTACGGCTATATGACCGAGTACCCGATTGCGAGGCTGTACGCCGATGCGCGGGTGCAGCGCATTTATGGCGGTGCGAACGAGATCATGAAGGAACTGATTGCACGGAGGCTGCCCGCATGAAGCAGCCGCTGACTGGGATTCGCGTCATTGAGTTTGAAGGAATCGGACCCGGCCCATTGGCCGGCCGGATGCTGGCCGACATGGGGGCGCAGGTCACTGTCATCGCGCGGCCGCAAAAGGGCGCGGTGACCGAACGCATTGGCGGTGCGGCGGACAATCCCCTGCGGCGCGGCAAGGCCGTCGTGATGCTCGACCTCAAGCAGTCTGCCGACGTGGCCAAGGCGATGGCGCTGGTTGCAGAGGCTGACGCACTGGTCGAAGGTAACCGTCCCGGCGTGATGGAGAAGCTGGGCCTGGGTCCGGCTGATTGCGCTGCGTGCAACCCTCGGCTGGTTTATGGCCGCATGACCGGATGGGGGCAATCCGGGCCCCTGGCGCAAGCCGCCGGTCACGACTTGAATTACGTGGCACTGACCGGCCTGCTTTCGCTGTCGGCGCGCGACGGCCAGGCGCCCATAGTGCCACCGACCGTCGTCGGCGACGCCGCTGGCGCGTTGGGGTTGGCCTTTGGCATGGCTTGCTCGTTGTTGGACGCGCGCGCCAGCGGCCAAGGGCGCGTGGTGGACGGCGCCGTCGTTGATGTACTTGCGATGCTCGGCACCATCGTGCAATGGGTACGCGCCAGCGGACAACTGGATGGGCCGACCCCCAGCCCGTTCCACGACTCGCCGTTCTATGATGTCTACCGCTGTGCCGACGGGGGCTTCATCACGCTTGGCCCGCTGGAGCCCCAGTTCTACGCGCTGCTGCTGGACAAGCTCGGCCTTGCGGATGTGGACCCGGCCGCGCAGTATGACGTGCGTGCCTGGCCTGCGTTGAAGGCTCGATTTTCGACGCTGTTCGCCAGCCGTTCGCGCGCTCACTGGTGCGCGCTACTCGAGGGCAGCGATGCATGCTTCGCGCCTGTCCTGAGCCTGTCCGAGGCGGCCGCGCACCCGCACAATGCGGCGCGTGGCATCTATGGCATTGGCGCAGATGGGGCCCTGCAAGTTGCCGCTGCGCCGCGCTTTCTGCCCTTGTCGGTGGACTAATTGATGAAGCGCGCTGGCGTGCGAATGCTCACCAGACTGGATACAGGACAAAAATGGACAATCCAATGCATCAATCTGATGGAATTGCCTGGGGCGTAGCCGAGAACATCGGCCGGATCGTGCTGAAGCGCCAAGAGCACGCAAACACCATCTCACGCGCTGCATCCCGCGCGCTGGTGGGGGCGATCGACAGTGTTCTGGAGCAGCAGCCGCGCGTCGTGTTGCTCGCGGCGGAAGGCCGCATTTTCTGTGCCGGCGGGGATATTGACGAATTCGTGGCCGCTGGCCCGGCCCTGGGTGCGCTCGTGGACGATATTCTCGATTCACTGCATCCAGCGTTGTACCGTCTGGCGACGGCGCCGTTGCCCGTCGTCGCAGCAGTGAACGGGCCTCTCGGGGGGGCCGGCATCGGCCTGGCGCTGTGCGCCGACTTCGTGCTTGCAGCGGAATCGGTGAAACTGCGCACCGGCTACGCAGCAATAGGGCTGTCGCCCGACCTCGGCGCCTCCTACTTCCTGGCCCGCCGCGTTGGCGCTGTGCGGGCCCAACAGTGGTTCATGCTCAGCGAAACGATCGACGCGCAACGCTGCCTCGCACATGGCGTGGTAGATGCGCTGCACCCTGATGCCGAGCTTGCCGGTGCGGCCGAGAATCTTGCGTTGCGCCTGGCGCAGGCCGCGACCGCGTCATTGGCCGGCATCAAGACCTTGTGCAGCGGCCTGCCAGCCCGTGACTTGCAGGCACACCTTTCGCTTGAGCATCAGCTACTCACAGCCCGGGCCAGTGGCGCTGATGCACAGGAAGGCGTACGTGCCTTTGTAGAGCGGCGTGCGCCACGATTTACGGGAGATTGATGTTTCTGCTGCGTCGACCTTCGCTGCCTGGTCTAGAAAAGTTGACGGTCTCTGCTGCCTCACTGATCTTGGCCTCGGTCGAACTGCTTCGTCTCGTAATACGTCCATCCTGGTCGCGGTCTGGGCGCTGTTCGACCGCTTCGGCGACGTGCAGGGCTGGCGCATCGGCGAAGTGGCGCTGTTCTACGGGCTGGTGAACTGCATGTTCGCCATCGCCGATGCCATCGGGCGCGGTTTCGACGTGCTGGGCAGACCTTTTTGCGTACCGGCGAATTCGACGGGTTTCGTTTTTCTCCTGGCGGCCATCGGCGCATGGTGTACCGGGCTGCGCCACTACACGTCGACTGGCAGCTAGCTGGTCACGGTCTGGGCCGATATTGAGCGTCAGCCTTCGCGGTGGCGCAGATTGACGACCGCGAGAGGGACTCCGCTGACATCTGACGGCCGGCGAACACCATGTCTGTGTGGCCGCCTTCGACCATGCACGTATTTGTCTGGAAGCGAACAGAGCATGTCTGACGAGGGCTAGTACCGTTGGGATCGGCGGGTGGGCTGCATGGCAAGCCCTGTCGCCGATGACGCGACGAGGCAAGGCTCAGGGCAGTTGCCTGCGTCATAAGGCGGGGCGGCGTGTGCCGTGGGCGCTACCGCTTCTGCGCAGCCATGGCGCGCTGGGGATGCCGTGTCAAATTTCTATGATCTTTCGGGGAAGGCAGCGCTGGTGACCGGCGGTGCAAAGGGGCTCGGCCGGGCGATCGTTGCGCAACTGATCGACAGTGGTGCGCGTGTGCATGCTTGGGATATCGTGCCGTTCCAGATGGAAGGTGCCAGCACTGAGGTCGTCGATGTCTCCGATGCCGGGCAGGTGGGGCTGGCGCTGGCGCGACTGGTCGATGCGGGATATCGCTTCGACATCCTGGTCAACGCTGCCGGCTACCTTGGCCCGATGCAGCCATTCGAGAATCACGAGGCTTCACGATGGCATCGCATCATCGCCGTGAATCTCCTGGGGACCATGTACGTCGTGCAGGCGATGTTGCCGCACATGTTGCGCTGGGGAGGCGGCCGTATCATCAATATGGGCTCGCTGGCCGGCAAGGAGGGGCTGGCCGGGCTGGCTGCATACTCCGCGGCCAGCGGCGGCGTGGTCGTTCTAACCAAAGCAATCGGCCGCGAACTGGTGAAGCGCAACATCTACGTTAATTGCGTGGCGCCCGGGCCCATGGATACCGACATGATTCACGGGCTCGGCAGCCACGAGGTGGCGGCCATGGTTGCTGATAGCCCGGCCGGGCGCCTGGGCGATCCGGCCGAGGCTGCGCACCTGGTAGCGTGGCTATGTTCGGACGCCAGCCGCTTTAATGCAGGCGCTGTCTTTGACATGTCCGGTGGGCGGGCGCGATTTTAAGGAAGTGCGGATCTTCGGTTGGCATGCCGTGAGATCGATTCGATAATCCGCTCCGACCCGGGCGTCTACGGCTTGATCTTCCGCGAATCGCAGCACGCGACACAGACGGCATTCGAGCCAAGCTTCGTGGCGCGAACGGCTGCCGTCTTACCCGGCTATGGGCATTCGGCGGGCGGCCTGACATAGTAGTTCCCCCGCAAAAACCGGGACCGCTGATTGGCGGTTCGCCAATCTCCATGGTTGGCATTGCGCTGCGCCGGGCTGATAATCACGACAGTGGTCTTGGGAGGATGCATAACGACGAGGGCTGAGGAGGGGGACAGCCAGGTCCTGGCTGGATGCGGCGTTTGCTGGCGCGTACCAGCGCGCCTGGGCCGCCCTTCAGGATCCCTCGCCATTGCTACCTGCCGCATCGCAACGACATATTGCCCGGACTCCGCTGCTGCGCCTGACTGGCACCCGCCGGCGGTCTTCCTGTCCCAGTTTTCCAGGAGCTAGCCATGAATGATCCACAGAAATCCCCGTTGACCATTGCCGAGGGTTGGCAGGCGCCACCGGACCGCACCGGCGTGACTGACGACGCCCGCGTCGAAGACATCATTCCGCTGCCTCCGCCTGAACACCTGATCCGTTTCTTCCCGATCCGGGGCACGCCGGTCGAATCCCTGGTCACCCAGACGCGCCAGCGAATCTCGCGCATTCTGCACGGCAAGGATGACCGGCTGCTTGTGATCATGGGACCTTGCTCGATCCACGACCCGCAGGCGGCACTCGAGTACGCACGGCGGTTGATGGAGCAGCGGCAGCGCTACGCCGGGTCGCTGGAGATCGTGATGCGTGTGTACTTCGAGAAGCCGCGTACCACGGTGGGCTGGAAAGGACTGATCAACGACCCCTACCTGGACGAAAGCTATCGCATCGATGAGGGCCTGCGCATCGCGCGCAGCCTGCTGGTTGATATCAATCGCCTCGGTTTGCCGGCGGCCGGTGAGTTCCTGGACGTGATCTCGCCCCAGTACATAGGTGACCTGATCTGCTGGGGCGCGATTGGTGCCCGCACCACCGAGAGCCAGGTGCACCGCGAGCTGGCTTCGGGCATTTCAGCACCGATTGGCTTCAAGAATGGCACTGACGGCAACATCAAGATTGCCATCGACGCTATCCAGGCCGCATCGCGTCCACATCACTTCCTGGGAGTGCACAAGAACGGGCAGGTGGCGACGGTGCATACCAAGGGCAACCCGGACTGCCACGTCATTCTCCGCGGCGGCAAGGCCCCGAACTACGATGCGGATTCCGTGGCGGCCGCCTGCAGGGAACTGGAAGCGGCCGGGCTCGGTAACTCGCTGATGGTGGATTGCAGCCATGCCAACAGCAGTAAGCAACACCTGCGGCAGGTCGATGTCGCGCGGGACGTGGCGCAACAGATCAGCGGCGGCAGTGACTCCATTTTCGGGGTGATGGTCGAGAGCCATCTGGTCCCCGGCGCGCAGAAGTTCACCCCGGGCGTGCACAGTCCGTCGGCGTTGTCATACGGACAGAGCATCACGGACGCCTGCATCGGATGGGACGACTCGGTGGCAGTGCTGGACATGCTTAGTGAGGCGGTCAACCTGCGCCGCAGGTTGGCTTTGTAGCCATAGGAAAAGACGTCAGGTCACTTCATGCCTCCAGTATTCGCATCAGAACCGGTGGCGAACGCCCATCACGGCACCCGCCTGGTTCTTGCCCGGCTGTACGTTGAAGACGGCCGACGTGCCGCTGCCGCTGTTGAAGCCGTTGACGCCCAGTGCCGAATTATCCTTGTTTAGCGCGTAGGAGACTGACGCGTAGAGGTCGGTGCGCTTGCTGAGCAAATAGTCGCCGGTCAGCACGAACTGCCACGGGTCAGACCCAGTCTGCCGGAAGTCCTGGTAGTAGGCCGTGCCAGTCAGGGAAAACGCCTGCGTCAGCTTGTAAGCCAGGCCCAGCCAGTAAAGGTTCGAGCCGGCATTGGCCTCCTGGGCGCCCGGCAGCATGGCCCCATCATAGGCCTTCGCCAGGCGGTAGCCCACATATACCTTGGCATCACTCACCGCATACGTGCCGGCCACGGAAACGCGTCGCAGGACCGGCGCCTGGTTTGAGGGCGTGCCGACGTGCGCATCGTCATAGGCCACGCCGAGCGCGAAGGGGCCGGAGGCATAGTTGACGAACGCGCCGAAATTGCGCCCGAATACGTTGCTGCCCGCCACTTCGCTGCCATTAGCCTGGAAGGAGTAGAAAGCCTGTGCGGTGAGTCTCCCGAACTTTCCGACATATTTGACGGCATTGTCTGCGCGCGCTCCAAATTCTGGAGCAATCGAGAGGATGCCGTAGCGGTCAGCAATCGCATTAGGATCGTAGATATTGCCGAATTCGCGCATGGCGGTCTGCTGCCGCCCGAACAGCAGTGAGCCATAGTGGCTATCCAGCCCCACATAGGCGCCGCGGCCGAACAGACGCCCGCCCTGGGCCGAATTGCCGGTATCGATGTCGAAGCCGCTTTCCAGATAAAAGACCGCCTTCAGCCCGCTGCCCAGATCCTCCACGCCACGCAGACCCCAACGCGAGCCAGACTGGTTCCCGGAAACCAGTCGCACGACACTGTCACCGTTGCGCCCAGCATTGTTGTTGAACTCGATACCAGCGTCGGCGATACCGAACAGCGTCACGCCGGACTGGGCAGACACGGCATTGGCTGCGACGGATGCGGCAACGACCGCAAGAATCCTTTTCATCTGACCTCTCATTTTGCTCATGGGCAGACGTGCATGGCACTGCCATGCAGTGCCCGCAGATTAACCAACTACCGGCGGCCAATGCTTGCATACCCCGTCCATGCCGCGCGTAGCCACGGAACAAGCGTACATATCGACACAGGTCATTCCGCGGCACACGCACTTTGAAGCTGAATTGTATTGCTGTGTATCTGGATACGATGGACTATTGAGCGATGCTTTGTGCGAATGCCCACCGAATACGCTGTGATGGAAGGGAACGTGATCTGCGGCCTCACAAGAAGCTGTTGCGAAATCAGTTCATGCAGTGCTTTAGCCTGCTCCGGCAAATCAGTGAACAGGCAAGGGACAGGGAGGGTTCGAGGACATCGACATATCGTTCGTATCGAAGCTCTAGGCGTCTGAACGAGTGGAGCCAGTCGAGCGCTCCACGCTGATCCGCTATTCAGGAATTTGTAGCAAAAAGGCACCCCGTAGCCGGGGGACTAGCGGGGCGCTCAAGGCATTGCAGGCTGGATTGGAGCCTGCCTCCCGGAGTGTGCAGATGGGCACCCCACACGCGATGTTCGCTTGCGCACGCATTGCGGACGAGTGATTGTATTTTCGTGATGTCGGAACAATCGTAAGCGCCGGCGGGCCGCTCGACCGCTCGAAGCTTATCGATGTCATGTCTAGGTACGGGCTGGTGCCGGCGCCACCACCACAATGAAAACTGGGCGTCGATTTTTCGGGAGACTCATCTGACTGCTCAGGGTCGACAAGAGGCCTTCGTTCACCAGGAAGTCGCCATCCCAAAAAAACGTGGCGAGCCTGGTAGCTCGCCAAGTTTATACCCGGGCTTGTATCGCGGTCTGCAACCTCAATCCAGCGTAATTTTCCCCGCCTTAACAATCTCCCCGTAGCGCGTGGTATCGCGCTCGATCAGCTTGCGGAATTCTTCAGAAGTACCGCCCACCGGCACAAAACCGAGATCGGTCAGCTTCTTCGCGACCTCCGGGCTGCGCGTGGCCGCGGCGATTTCCCTGGCCATGCGGGTCACGATCGGTTGGGGCGTGCCGGCAGGCGCCATCAGCCCGGTCCAGGAACTCATCACGAAGCCGGGGAAACCTGCTTCTTCCATGGTCGGGATGTTGGGCTCGCCTGGCCAGCGCTTGGCGGAGGCCACGGCCAGCACATTGATCTTGCCCGATTTCACATGCGGCATCGGCACCAGCAGCGGGTCGAAGGCGACCGAGACTTCGCCGGACACCAGCGCGGGCAGGATCGGCGCGCTGCCGTTGTACGGCACGTGGGTCAGCTTGAGCTTCGATTCCATCGCCAGTCGCTCGCCCGTCAGGTGCGCGGAGCTGCCGACGCCGCTAGAACCAAAGGTCAGCGTGTCGGGGTGCTTCTTGCCGTAGTCGACCAGTTCGGCGACGGTCTTGACCGGCAGCTTCTTGCTGGAGAACAGGAACAGCGGCAGCTCGGCCATTTCCGCCACCGGCACCAGGTCCGTGGGCTTGTAGCTGAGCTTGGAATACAGCGACATGTTCGCGCTGTAGGCGGCAAGTACCGACACAAAGGTGTAGCCATCCGGCGCCGAGCGCGCGGCCACGCCGACGCCCAGGGTGCTGTTGGCGCCGGGCTTGTTTTCGATGATGATCGGCTGGCCCAGCCGCTGCGAGACTCTTTCGAACACGACGCGCGAGACGGTGTCGGTGGACCCGCCCGGTGTGTAAGGCACGATCACCTTGATCGGCTTGGCCGGCCACGCTTCGGCGGCGAGGGCAGTGGGGGCGGTGTGGGCGGCGGCCAGGCCGGCAATGGCCATGGCGGCGAAACGCGCGCTGCGCGCCACGCGGTGCTTGATGCTGGACTTCAACTACATCTCCTTCTTTGGCTTCTTCGACTATCCCCTGGCGGGGATGCTGCGGCCGGATATTCCGGCCGGCCAATTATGCGGGACGCAGTTCCGAAGAACCGTGGCGGTACCGCCCAAATCGCGGGCGCGGGCCATCCACTGTGCGATAGCCGCACTGGGCGGACCGCTATCGGCGTCAGAATTCGTAGTTGATCGACAGGTCGAAGACCCCGTTGGTCGACTTGCGCGTGATCGGGCTGTCCGCCGCATCGCCGGCCAGTTGCGAGATCGCGATGTCGCTGGTGGCAAACCAGTGCTTGTTGAAATACCACACCGCACTGACGCCGAAGCCGTAGGACTTGATGCCGCCGCGCGCATGGTAGGCGGGCCGTCCGGCGCGGGCCTGCGAGTCGCTGACGCCGTACCAGGCGTTCATATAGCGCGAGTCGGCCAGCGTCACGGTGGGGCCGGCAAACCAGAAGAATTTCTCGGAGCTGCCCGGCAGCGGCATATAGGCGCCGATATCGCCGACCCAGCCGTCGCTGCCGCCCAGGCTGCGGCGCGCGTCGATGCGCAGCACCAGCGGGAATTCCTTCGAGACCGCGTATTCAGCGAACAGCTTGCCTTCGGGCGCCGGGTTGATATTGCCCATGCCGTCCAGGTGCGGCGAGTCCTCCTTTGCGCGCCGCCCAAGGTTGTAGGACAGCGCGATCCCCGCGCGCCAGTTCTTGCCCCGCAGCAGGTTCACGCCCAGCCCTTCGCCGATCGAGGCAAAGGCCAGGTCGCGGTAGCGGATATCGATGCTGGGCCCGCCGATGAGGATGTATTCCGACGAGCCGTCGTAGCGCGGCCGCACCATGGCCGCGGCGCCGAGCCGGACTTGCCAGTCGGGGATGGTGTCTTCATACAGCTTCTGTAACGGGATGCCGGCGGAGAACTGCCATTCCGCCAGCGGTGCCGGGGTCTGGGCGCTGGCCAGGCCCGGGGCCAGGACGGCGCCGGCGGCCAGCAGCAGGGCAATGCACGAGAACGGACGCTTGGGGCAGAGCTCGGTCACGGCAGCCTCCACGCCCGCCAGGCGGGCAGTCGGGTTGCGGGCACGAGGCCCGTGGGCGACATCTTTCCATTGGATGGCGGCCAGCGCAACCACCCGGGGCCTGGGCGGGCCTCAGTCCAGCAGCTTGTCCAGCGTAATCGGCAGGTCCCGTACGCGCCGGCGTCGATGGTGCCGACGTCGGCATTGACCGGCACGTGGTACTCGGCCAGGTTGGCATTGGCAACGCGCCCGGTGACGGGATCCAGCTCGGTCTTCTCATGCAGCGCCATGCCGATGCCCCAGATAATGCCGCCCTTGAGCTGGCTGTGCGCGGTCTTGCGGTTCAGCAGCCGGCCCACGCCGTAGCTGGCGACGATGCGGTGGACGCGGATCTCGCCCAGGTCGGGATCGACGTGGACCTCTGCAAAGACCGCGCCAAACGCGTGCATTGCGTATTGCTTCCGCTCCTTGCCGGGCCTGGCGCTGGCCCGCGCTTCAATCGCGTGGCCGCCTGCGCGGGTGATCGGCGCGGACACGGATTCGCGCTGCGTCGGATCGGATTGGCGTTGCAGCCAGCCGTCGCTGATCTCCACTTCTTTCGCCGGCACGCCCGACAGCGGCGAGGCAGCGGCTGAACCGAACTTGCCTCACCAGCCTGGGCCTCGGCCAGCATGCCCACCGCAGAGCAGATCTGGCCCGGCGTGCAGAAGCCGCACTGCAGCGCGTCGTGCGCGAGGAAGGCGGCCTGCATCGGATGCAGCGCGCCGCACTGGCCGCGGTCGCAGCCCTTCTTGGCGCCGGTCAGGTGGATCACTTCGCGCAGCGCGTCAAGCAGCGTGCAGCGGGGCTCCAGCTGCAGCGTGCAGGGCTTGCCGTTGATGTGCAGCGTGACAGGGCGGGCGGCGGTGCCGGGGCCGCCGTCAGTACCGCCGGGTCGGCGGGCGC
>NZ_JBYTAG010000104.1:0-17113 GCF_058787995.1 Cupriavidus sp. FW305-27 | reverse complement strand
GGACATGGGTTAGGAAGGGGCGACGGATTGCGGACGCGGGAGGTCAGCCCTCACCCCGCCGCGAAAACCCCCGCAAAAACAACCAAACAGCACGCCGCACCTTCTCACGCCGCGGCGCATCCAGCCCCGCCGCATCCAATCCCTGAACCGCCCGATGGAACGGCTCGGCCGCCACGCTCTGCAGGAACTGCGACGCCACGAAGGCGATCTCGTCATCGCTCGGATTGCCGGCAGCCCATGTGCGGAATACCGGCTCGAATGAGCGTGCCGCGCCGAGGATGGCGAAGTCGACCACGGTTCGGGCCAGTTGCGGAAACCGCGGTGCTTCGGCAATCGTCACGCGATACAGGCCCAGGACCTCGGGTCGCAGGATCCATTCGAGCAGCTCGCAAGCCATGCGGACCAGGCGTTCCTCCAGCGGCTCGCTGTCGGCTTGCGCTGGCTGTGCGGTTCGCAGGTTCTGCGCCACGTAGCGCAGCACAGCCGCCTCGAAGACTTCTGCCTTGCCGGCAAAGCGGGTGTAGTAGGTCTTCTTGGAAATGCCGGCGGCGGCGGCAATGGCCTCCACGCTGGTCGCGCCAAAGCCATGCTCGATGAAGAGCCGGGTGGCGTGGTCCATGATGGTGTCGGCAAGCTGCCCGGCCCGTTCCAGCGAGGGGCGTCCGGATGGCCGCACGGATGGTTGTCTGGATGGCGCCGCCGTTATTGCGGTTTCTCTGCCCTTGCGCATTGCAATACTGTTCTCAGCTGTCGGCCTGATTGGGTGAGTGCCACGGCAGATGCGGGCCCGCATCTGCGCATAGGGAAAGCATGGACTTGCGCATCGGCATCGGGCGTCCTATAAAGGAAACGATGTCGTTTCCTTTATCATTCTCGTTATAGAACGACCCGTCCATTTGGCCAAGAATTATAAGAGGGCTGCATGCAGCTCTCCCGCTGATCCAGGAGACCCGAATGTCGCATGATGGCAGGCTGTCCCCCGCGTTGCCGGGCCGTGCAATTGACCAGGCCGCGCTGGCGGCGCGTTTCGGCGCCGAAGCCACGGCGCTGGTGATGGAAATGGCCGCCAGCGCCGATCCGCTGGCCGATGCGGCCATCGCCGCGCTGAACAGCGGACAGGCCGGCCATCCGGCGATCTTGCAAGCGGGCCTGCGGGAAGGGCGCGCCAGCCTGTCGAGCCCGCCCGAGGCCATCGACGCCTTTCTCCGGCAGGCCGAGTCGATGCCGCCGTGGGTGGATCCCGAACGCATACGGCGCGGGGCCGAAGCCTATCTGAGCATTGGCGCGCTGTGGACGAGCATCTCGCTTGGCCCGGGGTCGCTGGCGCATACCTATAGTTCTCCGGCCATTGCCAGCGTACTGATGGCCACCGGCAACCTGGATGCGCAATCTCCGCGGCGCCTGCTGGAAACGGCCGTCTGGCAGCAGCAGACGCTGCGCCCGGGCGGCCTGGCGGCCGGCGCGCAGGGCTATATCCATACCTTGCAGGTTCGCATTCTGCACGCCCGCGTCCGGGCCGGCTTGCTGGCGCGCGGGTGGGACACCACGCAACGCGGCATGCCCATCAGCCAGTTCGACATGTTGCGCACGTGGCTGGACTTCACCTACGTGCCCTTCAACGCGCTGGAGAAGATTGGCATTGAATTTGATGCCGACGAGTTCCGCGACCTCTACCACGTGTGGCAACTGGTGGCCCACTTGCTGGGGATTGAAGACCGCTACTACCGCCGGGTGACCGACCAGGCGTCCGGCGCGCAAATGCTGGCGCTGATCGATGCCGCCGCCGGCGAGCCCGATCAGGCCGCCGCCACGCTGACGGGCAAGATGCTGGATGCGGCCGCCCAACGCCTGGGGCCTGCCCTGGGCATGCCCGCAGACGCGGCGGTGGGCCTGATGCACGCTTTCTGCCGGCTGTTCCACGGCGACGACTTTGCCGACAAGCTGGGCGTGCAACGCAACTGGTGGAGCGGGCTGATGCCGGTCTTCGCCAATTCGAACCGCTACCAGCGCCTGCTTGAGCGGAGCGACCCCGAGGTCCGGCAACGCAAGATCGGCGCCACGCTGGCGGCGTTCGATCAGCAGATCGCGGCGCTCAAGGGGGAGACGACTTATCAGCACAACCTGAGTGCGTACTCGGGAGCGGGGATGCCCAGGACGTTTGCGGGGGCGTGATAGGGGCGGTGATGCTGACCGGCACGGCAGGCCGACAGGAGAAGGGGGACCCTTTCGCCCCGTCCCAGGAGATCGCGGACCGCTTGGCCAAGGTGGCCGATATCGCCGGCTCCAGAATCCTGGGAGTTTGCCGCATTGGAGGAACATCCCTCCGTCATGGTGCCACCGCAATGCGTGCGTCACGCCGCGGCCGCTGAGAACATGGCTCGAATCACCCTGGTGTCCAGGGCATAACATGCAGCGGAGGCCAAAACGGTCATCCCGGCCATCATCAGTAATGAGCGACGCTGGTCGGGACTGATCCAGAGCAAGTATCCCAACGCGCCAAGCCATACCAGCACGAGGATCAGGTCAGCCAGAAGCACGGCGGCTGACACAACCCCCGCATAGCCGACAAACATGTCGTCCCGCGTTGGCGCAGCAACTACGTGAAAGAGGCTTAGCCCGATAAGCGAAGCAGGCAGCAATACGGAAGGCAGCAGGAATAACCAACGCAGAACCATCACCTCACCCCCTCAGCCACGACCCGAGCGGCCAACGCCTGCAGCCTGCGCGGCAAGTCCGGCACCATGTGTGCGTAGTAGAAATGGCCCTCACCATTCCCCGCCGACATCTGGCGCGCAAGCTGCGGCGCTGCTGCCGCGAGCGCCAATTGCGAGATGCCCGCGTAGATCGGATCCCCGTGTTCCGTCAGGTCAATCACGACAACTTTGCCGATGTGGCGATGCTTTCGCAGGCTTTCCAGGAACGACACATCGATCGGCGAGCCGATCAGCACCAGATGGTCAACAGTATGCCCTTGGTTGGCGTAGTAGTTGGCGGTCTGTGCTGCAAGCAATGAACCGTAGGAATATCCGATCAGGTTGAACTGCGGCGCCTCCGCTGACATGCCAGAGGCGATAACCCATTCCGCATCGTCCTCATAGCGGATAGTGAGTCCGGCACGAATAGCATCGACCAACATTCCACGCTCGCCGAGGACCGTCCGTGTTGCCGAGTTGGTCAGGCCGAGACTAAATGATCTTATGCCCGCCGCCTGAAACGCCTTGGCCGTGGGCTGGATGTAGCTGCCATCCAGCCCCGCACCACCCCAATACAAAGTACCCCGCGGCCGCAACAGGTACACCTTGACTGGTTCCCTATCCGAAACCGGCGTCAGCCGGACGTTGACAGTCTTGAGCGGTTGCATGGTTACGCATCCTCCCCAAAGACCTCAAGCCTCACCGTCGCTGCGCGATCCGCGACTACAGGAGTAGTGAAGCCGTCGCTGTCGGTGCGGCCTTCATGGGTACCGGTCTCGCCGGTCAGGCGATACCGCCAATTCACCAAGGGCCGCCCGCTGGCTTCATCCAGCAACTGGATGCACTGGTCGTAGCTGGGGGGCTCGCCTGAGTGCAACGCCTGCGTGGTCGCAGCAAAGCCGCTGGGCACAGCGACACGCATCTTCGCAATGTGGTCCGCGGAGATAGTCATCGTGAACGGACGCGAGGCATGGAAGACAGGCGCTGGCCGGCAAACGCATGCACAGATGTCTCCGCTGAGGGCCACTTCCTTGCCCCTATCTCTAGAGGGGATGCGCGGACCGACACAGACAATCACGCCCGGGCGCTTGCATACAGGGCAGTAGACGGCGTCGCCCTCGCGGGCAACTGGCTTGCTGTGCCAGAAGTAGGAACTGCTGCCGCCAACGATGACGGCGCCGTTGTCAGCCTTGTCGCCTCTGACCAGATAGGTTCGGGTCACCATGGCGCGCCCTCAGCGTCGGAACGAACGTAAGCCAAGGTCGGCGCAGGGCAGAGGTCTTTCGATCTCTCAAGATGAAGGCTATCGTTTCTGATTGAGGCCATTTTCCGTGTTCCATGAGCATGGCAGGTCGCCACCAAGACATGGAACTAGCCGCGCGGTATGGAAACAATCAGGCAAATCCTAAAGTGGCCGTTGAAATTGCGTCCATATACTCATCCGGCTCCATTGAACGACTCATGAGACTGACCGCATAAGCTATGACATCGGACAGCGAAACTCCTTCCTCCAACGACGTCGCGCTCGTGTGCCAGGCCATCGTGGCCGCCTATGGCATAGACGTGATCAATGTGCGTGAGGTCGTACGGGGGGTGAACCGCACCTTCTCCCTCTGCGACTCTGGCGATCGGACGTACGATCTTCGCCAGTACAGAACCCATGGCCGGGGCGAAGGCGATATTGACGCCGAGTTGCGGCTGCTTGAGCGGATCGAGCCGGATGAGGTGCTGGCAGTATCGGTTGCACGTCCAACGCTAGAAGGAGCGCGTAGCTTTCGTGTTGCCCTGTCGGATGGCGCGATACGTCATGCAGCGTTGTTCTATGGAGCAGAGGGGCGTCCGTTGGAAATGACGAGGGATGATCTTGGCGTGGTAGCGCAGGCGCTGAAACGCCTTCATGACCAGCCGTCGCTAAAGGATTACGCGCCTCGCAGGCAAATCGCAGATATTCGTGAAGCTGATCGGACGCTGAACCGTCTAGCAGAACGATTCACCTTCGCTGGAAGTGCTGTCGCCGCGGTTCGGGAACGTTGTGAGCGCTTGGTGGCCGCGGGCTGGCCGCCTGCTGAGATGCCGTTCGGCTTTTGCCACGGCGACTATCGTGTGGCGAACATGCGGATCGATGGCCCTCGGATCACGTTGTTCGACTTCGATGATTGCGGACGCGGGCCGCAATGGTTCGATCTGGCCACCATTGGATGGTGGCTTGAGATTGACGGCAGATGCGATGCGGCCTTCTTGTGGCGCGCATTCGTCAGTGCCTACACGCCGGCTTTGCATGGATCTCCGGCCTTCCGCCATGCAATCTCGCTTCTGATCCTACTCAACGAGATTAACTCGATTCGCTTCTTGCTCGATTACTGTGCACTGGACGATGATCTGTGGCGCGACGTGTGCAAGCGCCTGGATGATCTGAGCTTTCGGGCGGTATCGGGGCAGCTTGCGATTAACCGTTGGCCTGCGTGAGCATGCTGCAATGCCTGTCGATGGGGACTCACGTGAATCTGGATGGTGCAATGAAAGTGCGCGTTGCGAAGCAGGGCGATCTGGGGTGGTTTCAGGTCCTGGGGAGATTCCTGCTTGCTGACCCCGCTTCATAAATGGAGCCTGGGAGAGGCTCGCCACCGCAACCCAGGGGCGCCGCCAATCTTTCCCAGTCGCCTAGCCCATGGGCTGGTGAAAGTATCTCCCCCCCAGATAGGCCAGATAGGGCTGATGCTCTGGTCGACTAGCCGAACAAAGCTCTCCAAAGATCGCTTGGTAACTGATGGCTTTGAACTTCAGTTCATCGCCAACCAGTTCATGGAACCTCCGGATCTCGTCCCGATGACGTTCCCCGTGTGGTCCTGGCCAATCGAAGTACACATACCGGAGTACCCAACGGCTTTCGTACTGACGGGCCAGCGCAAGGGCATGCTTGAGTAGCTGTGGCGCGCCAATGTGCCGGAAGGCCTCCCTGCCCGCTTGCAGGGCTTCCGCTAGCGCCTGTGCCCTCGGCAACCCGACCTCTTCCCAGCGGCTGCGCCCCTGCGCAAGGTATGGCGGCCTGAACGCCTCGCCAGCCTGCGTTGCCTTGCCGCGCAGCCACTCCGTGAACTTGCTCTCCAAGCCGGCCATGATGCCGTTCGCAAGTGGCAGGCACACATCCAGATTGGCGTGACTGTCGACCCCGGTAGACAGTTTGGATTCGAATAGCGCTGCGGTGGGGCAGGAGGGCAGCGCCAGCGCATTCATCAATGGCGTGGCATCGGCGCAATCGGTCCAGAAATCGAAGATGTTCGCGGCCAGCGCAGAGGACGAATGCAGGGCTCGCATCTTTGCTGGCTTGTCCCCACGCTCCACCAGTTCGCCACCGTCGCCATTTGCAAACGCCACAAATGTTGCTGGCGAGAGTGGCCGCATCAGATTGAGGTCCAGATTGGGGACATAACCGCGTGCGTCAAAGGCGATGCCCCGGTTCGCTGCCCACTCCTGCTGTTCTCTGCAAATGGCTGCTACAGACATGAATGGCCTCCGTCGAGCGCGTTCCCCCAGCCGACCGGTGGTCTTGCGAAGGGTCGTGGTTACCGGTTGACGATTGTTTGTCAGCCGGGACTGGGGAGGGAATCCGCCATATGGCGGAGCGGGGATTGAGCCAGGCCTGATGACCTGGCTGACACCCGCTCTATCTATGCCGTAGTCGTAAGGTCATCAAGGATCAGCAGGCGTTCGCCACCGCACAGACATATGCACGAGCCCAGGAAAGGATTGTGCAGCTGAACAACCTGCGAGCTCCCATGTTCGACCTGATTGATGAGCTGCTTTTCGATGACACATTTGTCCAGTTGTGGGAGCCTCAGTATGACGCGATCGCGCACGATGAAGCGGAATACCAGTCCCTAGTCCAGGCAGTGCGCAAGGACGTCGATTCCATTGGTGCCATAAGGGAAGCGACCCTCAGGCGGATCCTTGATTGGAAATCCGCCCGCACCAAGGGTCATGTGCACTGGTGGAACTACGGTCTCTACATCGAGACTGTGAGGGACTGTCTCTCAATGCACGGTGATGATCGACTGGACGCCATCTGCAAATTGCCGGGTGTTCGAGAGCGCGTTGGATCGACAATTCTGCATTTCATCTATCCGGACACCTACCCGATTTTCGACATTCGAACTCTGGAAGCGCTCCGCTATCTTGGCGCCGACCTCGGGAAATCCTTCAGTGTGAACAACTACTATCGATTTCGCGAGTACCTCATCTCGACCCAAGTGGTGCTGAACAGGTGGACTCTCCGCGAATTGGACCGCGCAATCTTCGCCTTTCATAAGCGCAGCCCGGAGATATTCGGCTACACGCTGGGCAATGGCCGCCGTACCCAATCGACGACGCATCCTCACTACTGTCCGAGATCGGGAGCCTAGCGCCCCACGTCGCCCCAGCCGTTGGCTCCCGCCGTCATGCGACATCGGCGCCGCCGTCGAACCGCACCTCGTCCGACAAAGGCCAAAACACTCCAATGATCCTTTCACGCGGAAACGACGCAATCGAAGCGGTGCTCAAACCTTCACTGTCGACGGAAATGATGTGCCTAGCTACCGTCCGATAACCGGCACGGAAATGGTTCGCGCCCTTGATCGCAACGAGCTCGTACCCAGTGACATCCAGCCCATGCATCGCAAACGGCTCGACATCATAGATCTGCTCGGCACGCGAAGCCACGATGACATCGACACCGTTGATAATCAGGCGACACATCGCGCCCAGGTCGAAGCGAACGCCTTCGAACATCGCGCCGGGGCGATTCACGAAACGACCGTCCGTGATGCATTTCACATAGGCATCGGCCTCGATCGGCGCGCCCTGGAAGCGGCCTTGCTTGCCGCCCAGTGAGACCCTGATCGTGGCGCCGACACCCGCGCGCTGTGCTTGTGCAACCACGGCAGCGTCATTGATCGACGCGAAACAGCACGTGCCGGCGGGCGGATTGGCGTCCAGTAACGCGCGAAGCAGATGCGTGCCGTCTCCGGGTGTGCCGCCGCCCGGGTTGTCTGCGTACTCGTTGACAACGACAGGCCCCTCTGCTGCCGACAGGGCAATGGCGACGCCCCGTGCGGGGGTCGGAAACGTCGGACGGAACGCCTCGCGATGCGACCAGATCCATTGCGCGACTTCGTCGGCGCAACGCTGCGCAAGCGCGGCGTCTCCGGTTGTGGTGCACACGACCGCCGGGCAGGGTGCCGCGATGTCCGCGTAGGGGAAGCCGTGGAACCATGAGCAGTCGATCACGCCGGGCTGTGCGGCCAGCTTCCGGCAAACGTCGTTGACTTCCGCTGGGATGAACCCTTCTTGTGTCGTCACAATGTACGGCAGCATCGGCAGGCGTCGCGTTGCGGTGACCGGTGTGAGCCCACCCCGAATCATCTCAAGCAGCAGTTCGACGGCTTCGACGCCCCTGTCATGGAAGTCGGTATGCGGATACAGCTTGCAGGGCAACGTCAGGTCGCAAGCGTCGCGCATCGCGTCCGTCATGTTGCCATGCAAATCGTAGACCGCGGCGATCGGGACACCTGGCCCGACCAGCGCACGAACGGCAAGCGCCAGATCGCCTTCGACGTCTTCAGTGCCGTCGGCGACACCGGCGCCATGCAGGGCCAGTAGCACGCCGTCAACCGGCAGCGTAGCGCGAATGCCATCGAGGATGTTCTGCTTCATGGCGGCATACGCGCCGGCTTCGATCGTGCCCGACGGCGTCGCCTGCCCGACATAGGTGGGAATGAGCGTGGCGCCGGTCCTGCGCGCGCCTTCGATAAAGCCGCCCACCTGATGATTCGATTTGTCGAACGCCGCCAGGATTTCGTCGCCCCGATACTGCTCGAACGCGCGCAGCGGCGTCATGCCCGCGAATTCGGCGGCGTACGTGTTGGTCTCGTGGATAAGTCCGGCAACGGCCAGGCGGACGGGCAATTGATCTGAAGTCACGGGAATGCCTCCGGGAAGTTTGTTTTGCGCGCGATCAGCGATTGACCTTCTTTGGATCAAAGCTTAGGGCGATAAGGGCGCTGGCGACAAGCGCACCGGCGATGATAAAGATGGCCGGCGCGGTGCTGTGGTACGTGTCGCGGATCCAGCCGATCAGGTAGGGGCTGACGAAGCCGCCAAGGTTCGCCAGGCTGTTGATCGCACCGATGCACGCCGCTGCCGTCGCTCCGCCGAGGAATGCCGTCGGCAACGTCCACATGATCGGCGAGAAGCTGATGATGCCTGCCGCCGCGATCGACAGCGAGATCACGGCGAATACAAGATTCTGCCCCGCAAAAACGCTCGCCACGAGCCCGAAAGCGCCCACCAGCATGATGCTGGCAAGGTGCCAGCGACGCTCTCCATGCCTATCCGAACTTCGTCCCACCAGCACCATGGCCACCACGGCCACGCAATACGGAATCGCGCTGAGCAGGCCGATCTGTACGCCACTGACCGCCCCAGCGTCCTTGATCAGCGTGGGCAGGTAAAAGCCTAGTGTGTACAACGCCATCATCGCGGGAAACGTCATCAGGATGATCTTGCAGATTCGCATGTCCCGCAGAATGCCGGTCAGCGGCATGTGTTCCCGGCCATGATCATCCTGTGCGATATCGTTCTCGATCAACTGGCGTTGCGCCGGTGTCAGCCATTTGGCGTCCTTGACGCGATCCGTCAGGATCCACAGTACGCCGATCGCCAGCGGGAGCGTCGGCAGGGCTTCGAGCACAAACACCCATTGCCAGCCGGCGTGACCGCCGACCAGGTGAAAGCGCTCCAGGATCCAGCCCGACAAAGGGCTGCCGAGCAAGCCGGCGATTGGAATGCCCGCCTGAAATATGGCCGTGACCTTGGCGCGGCGGCGATTCGGAAACCAGTACGTCAGATAGAGGATGACGCCGGGGTAAAAGCCGGCTTCGGCGACGCCGAGCAGGAAGCGTACCGTGTAGAACTGCAACGGTGTCGTGACAAATGCCATGACTCCCGAGAGCAGGCCCCAGGAGATCATGATGCGGGCAATCCAGCGTCGCGCGCCGACACGATGCATGATGAGGTTGCTCGGTACCTCGAACAGCATGTAGCCGATAAAGAACAGCCCTGCGCCGAGCCCATAGGCCGCCTCGCTGAATTGCAGGTCGGCCAGCATGTTGAGCTTGGCGATGCCGATATTCACGCGATCGAGATACGCGACGACGTAGCACAGCATCAGGAACGGGATGAAGCGCAGGGCGACCTTGCGGTAGGTGGCGTCTTCGAATGCGTAAGTGTCAGTCTGCCCCCGAACATCGGGCGAAAGCGTGGCGTGCTGCTCCATGAAAGTGTCTCCTTGTATTGTGGGTGCGACGACGAGAAGGTCAGGCTGCCTGCTGCATCGCGCCAGACCCATGGCCGGCCAGCGTTGCGGCGTAATCCTGGAACCGGCGCAGCTCCTCGGGCGGGACGAGCGAGCCGCCGGTGGCCCAGATCACATGCGTGGCGTCGTGCATGGGCAATCCGTGATCGCGCACATACGCCTGGCCCTCGGGCGAGCGGCGCAGCCAGCCCGGGCCTCCGATGCCGGCGGCCGCTGACGGCTCGACTTCCACGCCCATCGACGTCTTGAGCGCGAGCAACTGAACGTAGAGTTGATCGTCGGCGACGGTGAACACGCCGGCGAGTTGGGAAGCCATCAACGGGCTGACCAGATGGGATGCCTGGCCGACGGCGAGGCCATCGGCATCGGTCCGATTGTCCAGGCCGATGTCGTAGACGGATACGGGAGCTTGCGCACCCGAGGCCAACTGCACCAGTACGCACGGCGAGGCCACGGGCTCGGCGAAGAAGCAGTGCACATGTTCGCCGAACAGTGCCTTGAGCCCGTAAGTGATACCACCGGGTGCGCCGCCGACCCCGCATGGCAGATAGACGAAGAGCGGATGCGCGGCATCCACGACGCGGCCGGCTTCGGCCAGCTGGCGCGCCAGGTGGCGTGCCGCGGCAGCGTATCCGAAGAAGAGCAGGGCGGAGCGCTCGTCATCCACAAAATGGCAGCGCGGCGCTGCCAGCGCCTGCTCCCGGCCCGCTGCCACGGCTTCAGCGTAGTCGCCTTCATGTTCGACGACGCGTACGCCGCGTTTGCGCAGGCGCTCCTTCTTCCATGCCTTGGCGTCCGCGGACATATGTACAACCGCATCGAACCCGAGAGCCGCCGCCATCACGCCGATGCTCAAGCCGAGGTTGCCCGTGCTGCCGACCGTCACCGAGTATTGCGAGAACAGCGCGCGCGCTGCCGCCGTCGCCAGCACGCGGCGATCACCGTCCGGGTCGAGGACACCATGCTCGATCGCGATGGATTCGGCAATCGCCAGCACTTCATGAAAGCCGCCGCGAGCCTTGATGGAACCGGCAATCGGCAGTTCGTCGTCCCGCTTCATGAACCATGCCCCCTCGGCGCCATCGTTGCCGACAATCGCGTGTTGGAGTGCGGTGGCCGGCATCAATTGCGATTCCACTTGCCCATGGCTTGAACCCAGTTCGGGAAACAGCGTCGCCATGAGCGGTGCACAGCGCGCAAGGCGCGCCTCGGCCGATGCGATCAGTTCCGTCGATGGGGCGGCAGCCGGCAGGGGTTGCCCCAGCCTCGGATTCAGCCAAAGCAGTGGCTGTCTCGATTGAAGTATTGCTAATAGATCACGAGTGAGCGGCAGGGTGGCCATCACGTCCTTCTCCCAAGGAATTCCTTATGAGCCCTGATCGTAGACGCTGTATTCGTGCAAAAATAGCGATCGTTTCTAACGTATGCATTAGTTAGGCTAATACGAATGCAGCTCGATTCCTCTGTTCTCGGCGCGCTGCGGTGTTTCGAAGCCGCGGGGCGCTTGCTGAGCTTTACCAAGGCCGCCGAATCGCTGAGCCTCACCCAGAGCGCGGTGAGCCAGCAGATCCGCCATCTGGAAGACCGTCTCGGCTACGTGCTCTTCGTGCGCCAGCCGCGCAACTTGAAACTTACGCCAAAGGGTGAGGCGCTGTTCGAGACGACCACGCGCGCACTGCACGAGATCCAGCAGACGATCCAGCGACTCGGCCTGCCAAACGCGCCTTTGCAGGTCAATTGCCTGCCGTCGTATGCGCTGCAATGGCTGATGCCGCGCCTGACTGAGTTCCACCGCGAGCAGCCGGACGTATCCGTGCGCCTGAAAGCCGAGTTCCAGGCCCTCGATCGGCAATCGATGGAGGCGGAAGACATTGACGTGGCGGTGCGTTACGACCCCGTCCGCTACAGCCAGTTGCAAGCTGACGTTTTGCTGGACGAGTACCTGATTCCGGTGGCCACACCCGAGTACCTCACCCAGCATCCTGGGCTATCTGACGGGGCTTCGCTCGACGGCGTCGTGTTGCTGCATGACGCATCGCCATGGGCCGGCGCAGCCGAGTTTGTGGAATGGCGGACATGGCTTGAGGCCTTTCACCCGACATGGATCGCGCATCTGGAGGGGCCGCAATTCAATTTGTCGAGCCTTGCCATCAGCGCGGCGTTGAACCACCAGGGGGTGGCGATGGGGCGTACGGCCCTGGTCTATGACGAGATCAGGAGCGGACGGCTGGTGAATGTCTTCGGCAAGCACGTACGCGCGCCGGCGCGCTACATGCTGCTTTCTCGTAATCCTGAGGATAGGCGCACGACAATTTTCTCGACGTGGCTCAAGGCGGAGTGTGCGCGCTTCGATAACGCGCGAATGGAGTTGCTTTCGCTGGATGGAGTACCGTGAAGAGCCGGGTTGGGGCGTTGATTCGATAGCCCCTTGGAAGAGAGTCTTTCCAGGCCAGGCTTGACGAGATCGCGGAGAAGCGGATAGATTGACGCAACCATGAGCCGCCGCCCCGCCTCCCTCTCTCTTGATCTCACTGCGAACCAGCCGCAGTGGGGCGCGCGCGCCAAATCCAAAAAACAGTCGCTCATCTGACCGGAGCGTGCTGTTCCGTCAGTTGAGCGACGGAACAGCATCAGTGTAGAAGACGGTCTGTCAATACCTCCCTTACTGTCTTGAGCGCCTCTTGCTCTGTCGCTTGCCTGTGCGGTTTCCGAATCGGTCGATCCGGAGCATGCAATGCAAGAAATGAAGTCTCTCTATCGTGGTATCTGGCTACCCCTGGTCACCCCTTTTCGCAACCATGAGGTGGATCACGTCGCGCTGCGGCGGCTAGTGGCCCATTACCGCGGTAGCGGCTTGGCGGGCTTGGTGGTATGCGGCAGCACCGGCGAAGCCGCCGCGCTTGATGAGGCGGAACAGTTGGCCGTCCTGGATACCGTGCTGGCCGAGGCCGGTGAGTTGCCGGTCATGATGGGCTTGGCGGGCAACAATCTCCGGCATGTGCTGAGCCGTCTGGACAGGATTGGCGAACGTCCGCTGGCGGGGGTCTTAGCGCCTGCACCGTACTACATAAGACCGTCGCAAGAAGGATTGAAGGAATACTTTCGCGCGCTGGCCGATAGATCTCGGGCACCACTGGTGCTGTATGACATCCCCTACCGAACCGGTGTAACGCTGAGCACCGAAACGCTGCTCTCGTTGGCGAACCACGGCAATATTCGAGGTATCAAGGACTGCGGCGGTAACGCAGAAACTACACAGGCGTTGATCGCCGATGGCCGCCTGGCTGTCCTCGCGGGAGAGGACCACCAACTGCTTGCCACGCTGTGCATGGGCGGTCAGGGCGCAATCATTGCGTCCGCTCATATTCGGCCTGATCTCTTCTCGGCGTTGTGGCGCGCAGTGGCTGAGCAGCGCTTGAGCATCGCACGCCAGCTTTTCCAGGCCTTAATGCCCCTGATTCGACTCATGTTTGCAGAACCTAACCCAGGTCCGGTCAAGACATTACTGGCCAGGCATGGCTGGCTGTCTGATGAACTGCGTTTGCCAATGATGTCGGCTTCAACCGCGCTCGCCGAGCAATTGACTATTGCGTGTGAAGCCTTGGATTCGATACACGCGAACGCGTTGTAATTGCGCAGGCTAGAGGCAGGCGTACGGTCATTGCCATATGCCTGCCATATCCAAGGCAGCAGTAAGGCATAGGTATGTCTCGGTTGAGAACCGCGCGTATGAAAGGCACCACAGCACCAGATGCGGCGGCAAGTTGCCACAGATACACTATGCGCACCCGTTCAGCCAGCCAGGCGGTACCGCTCGGGTGCATGCAGGAAATCCAACCTTTTCTCCATACGAAACCGATGAAAGCCATCCTTTCTGCTCTGACTCTTGCTCTGCTGGCCCCGGTCGCTGCCCAGGCCGCCAACGAATGCGACAAGTACCGCACCAGCTACGACAAGACCTACTGCTTCGCCAAGCTATTTCTGGAATCGGACAAGGAACTGAACGGGAGCTACAACGAACTGCGCGGCATGGTTGGAGACAGCGTGAAACAGAAGCTGAAGGACACTCAACTGGATTGGATCAAGTACCGCGACGCGTCATGCGAGTCGGGCGGCGCGATTGACGTGGATTGCAACTACCGCGTGAACCGCGACCGTGCTGAATATCTGCGCGACCGGGTGCGCGAATGCAAGGCGGGCACCTGCCGCAACGACATGATCGCCAAGAAGGCCTGGAACTGATCCGATGGCGCCGGTGATCTCGGCCAGGCGCCGCGCCGTGCTGGCATGGCTGGCAGCTTGTCTGCCGGCTCTCGCCATCGCGTCGCCGCCAGCCATCGGCACGCGTCCGGCCCGCATCGTTATCGATCCCGGCCACACACCGGCGCAGGGCGGCGCGCTGGGCGTTCGTGGCATCCGCGAGGTTCGCTACAACGACGGCCTCGCTTCTCTGCTGGTACAGGCGTTCACGCAGGTCGGGTTCGACGTGGCGCTGACCCGCGGTCCGGGCGACAACGTATCGCTGGAAGAGCGCACCCGGTTCGCCAACGTGCGGCAGGCCGATCTGTTTCTATCGATCCACCACGACTCCGCGCAGTTGCAGTACCTCGAAAAGGTCGCAGTCGGCGACCACGACGCGTATCGGACCACGCGGCCCATTTCCGGCTATTCGATCTTCGTGTCGCAACGCAATGCGCACTACGCGCAAAGCCTCGCCGTCGCGCAGATGCTGGGGGCGGAAATGCACAAGCTGGGCCGGCCACCGACGCTGCATCATGCGGAGCCAATCGAAGGCGAGTCACGGGAGTTGCTGGCGCCCGATTTCGGCATCTACCGATTCGACGATCTGGTTGTCCTCCGAAAAGCCGAGATGCCTGCCGTGCTGTTGGAGGCGGGTGTCATTGTTGATCCCGCTGACGAGGGTTACGTTAGTGATCCGGGAAATCAGGCCCGCATTGTCCATGCCATCGTCACGGCGGTGCGGGGGTACGTAGCGACGGCTCGGATCGGCTACGCAAAAAAGTGACAAGGCAGCGGGCGCGGTTGGGGGGGAGATTTGCGCAACGACTCCGTCATCGGCCTTCCGAAATGCGGCATCACGCCACAGCCACCGAGAACACTGCCCGCATCGCGAGAGCTGCCGTAGCTCCGATCAAGCAGCGGAAATTTCGCCATCAATTTAAGACGCAGCCTACAGTCGGCACTACGCACGTAACTTATAGATCTTCAGTTCAATGACGAACGAGGAGAACTATGGTTGACGTTCGCTGCGCGCTACGAAATGGCGACGCGACCAGTAACGGAGGCCTCCTTCTCGGGACGGGTGCGTCGTAATGAAGAGATTTCTTCCTTTAGTGCTCCTCGCCATGCCCTCTTTCGCTTGTAGCCTTGGCAACCTGGAATTCAGCCCTATTTTTGAAACTGGCTCCAGCCGTCTTTCAGGTGCGGAAATGCTGCGGTTGGCTGACTGGAGGGCGGACCTGCGCCGCAGGTTTCCCAATGCCGGCGAGTTCTATGTTGAAGTCCCAGAGAGCAAAGCAGCAGGGGTGACGCAGCAACTCGCGGAATCCCGGCGCACACATTTGACGGATACGCTCCACAACCTCGGCGTCGGCTCGGCCGATATCAAGCTGTCGGTAGTGGTAAGGCGAAGCGTCGACCCGCGCCGCATGGAAGGCGCTGCACTGAAGCGCGAGGCTATTCGATACATCAATACCGCAACCATTGCGATTAGCCCCAGATGTCCTCACGCATGTTGCCTTGGGGCTCTTCCTTCCTCTTGAATCGTCCTATGACACCGGACAGCAAAGTAACTTCTTCCGACGACCTCGCGCTCGTGCAGCGTGCCGTCGAGGCCGCCTACGGCATACACGTGATCGATGTTCATGAAGTCGTACGCGGGGTGAATCGTACTTTCTCCCTAAGCGAGTCCAGCGACCGGACGTATTATCTTCGCCTGTACAGAGTCCATGGACGAAGCGATGACGAGATTGATGCCGAGTTGCGTCTGCTTGAGCAGATCGAGCCGGATGAGGTATTGGCAGTATCGCTCGCACAACCAACGCTAGACGGGTCGCGCAGCTTTCGCGTTGCCTTGTCGGATGGCGTCATTCGGCGCGCAGCATTGTTCAGCGAGGCAGCGGGGCGACCATTGAGAATGACGAAGGATGATCTCAAGGTGGCGGCGCAGGCGCTGAGACGCCTTCATGACCAGCCGTCGTTGAAGGATCACGCGCCTCGCCGACAGATCGCAGATATTCGTGAAGTCGATCGTACGCTGCGAAGTTTGACTGAGAATTTTCCCTATGCTGGCGGAACTGCCGCCGGAGTTCGGGAGCGTTGTGAGCGCCTGGTCGCAGGCTGTTCGCTTGCTCAGATGCCGTTCGGCTTCTGCCACGGCGACTATCGTGTGGCGAACATGCGGATCGATGGATGCCGAATCACGTTGTTCGACTTCGACGATTGCGGTAGCGGCCCGCAGTGGTTCGATCTGGCCACCGTTGGATGGTGGCTGGAAACTGGAGGCGGAAACGAGGCCGCCTCTTTGTGGCGTGCGTTCGTCAATGCCTACCTGCCGACACTGCTTGGGTCCCTGAATTTTCGCCATGCGATTCCGCCTCTGATCCTGCTTAACGAAATCAATTCGATACGATTCTTGCTCGATTACTGTGCACTGACGGACGATCTGTGGCGCGACGTTTGTAGACGCCTGGGTGATCTGAGCTTTCGGGCGGTGTCCGGTCAGTTTGCGATTGGCTGTTAGCATGCGTGAGCAAGATCCGAGATAACGAAAGCCGCATCCGCCTACTAAGGTCTTGAGGCTTCATCCTGTCAGGAATGCCCGAACCGGCAACGCTTCCATACCTTGGGTGGTATCTGGCCGTTGACGTTGGGGAGATCCCCGCTTGCTGACGCCGCTTGATGAGCAGAAAATGGCCAAGCGCGAATCCGCATTACACGGCGCTCAGAGTAGTTTCCCTGTCCCCTAATGGGTCGACCTTCCACACAAGACGCCGCCCACCTAAGCGCCGACCACCGTGACGTCCTCCGCCCCCCCACGCACCCCCCG